>CAXBAZ010000697.1:0-2686 GCA_963973395.1 uncultured Acidimicrobiaceae bacterium | reverse complement strand
GAGGCACTCCGTCGATCCTGTTCCTGGTCGCCTTCGTCACCGTTCCCGCGTTCGTGTACGCGACCGTCGGCGGGATGCGCGGCGCCGACCCTGCGGCACGCGAGCTGTTCGCGTCGGTCGACGCGTCTCGCTGGGAGGTGCTCTGGCGCCTGCGGTTGCCCTCCGCCATGCCGTCGTTGTTCACGGCGGCCCGCTTCAACATCGGGCTCGGGCTCGCCGCCGCCTACTTCGCCGAGGGTGCCGCCTTGAGCAAGGACGGGCTCGGGGAGGCGGGGAAACGGGCGGCGGCGTTGAACGAGGGGTCGATCCTCTGGACGACGATCCTGTGCACCGCCGCACTCGGCATCGGCAGCCAAGCGGTGGTGATGCTGATCGAGCGCTGGTTGCTGCACTGGCACGCGTCGCAACGTCGCGCCGCCGTCTGACGACACGAGCGATCACGAGCGATCACCAGACGAGTTCGGTATGGTGCTCGGACACGACGGTTTCGCCGATGTCGAACCGACCTCTAGCAACGGTTTCGACTCGGTCGTGTGCTGGCTACATCCGATCATCCACCTCTTGGAGGACATCCATGAAGCGCCAGCGCGCCTTCGCCGCCCTGCTCACCCTCGCGTCCGTCGCCACCGCCTGCGGCGACGACAGCACATCCGACACACCGGGTACCACCGAAGCGCCGGAGGCGTCGGTCGACGCACCGCCGGTGCCGACCGCCGCTTCGACCGACGATCCGGCCGACGGCGGCATCGACGTCGTCGCCGGCGCCGACTTCCCTGCGGCCCGGTGTGCGGCCAACCAGGACGCCGGGACGATCAGCTACCTCACCGGGTTCGACTACGCGGCCACCGCGTCGATCGTCGAGGTGCTCGTCGCCGACGCCAAGGGTTATTTCGACGAGTTGTGTCTCGACGTCGACGTCGCGGCCTCGTTCTCGACGGCGAACTATCCGTTGGTGGCGGCGAACGACGCCCAGTTCTCGTCGGCGGGCTCGTTCAGCGAGCTCGCCTCGTTCGCGGCGGTCAACGACGCCGACCTCGTGGCACTCGCCGTCGAGGGCCGGGTGGCGATCGACAGTCTGATGGTCAAGCCCGGCTACGACGATCTCGAGTCGCTCGCCGGGACGACGATCGGCGTCAAGGGCAAGCTGCCGCCCAGCGTGGCTGCGATGCTCGCCGACATCGGGCTCGTGGAGGGCACCGACTTCGACACGCTCCTGCTCGATGGCTTCGACCCGATCGCACATTTCGAGATCGAGGGCATCTCAGCTGTCCCCGGCTGGAAGAGCAACGAGCCGGGCGCACTCGAGCGTGCCGGCGTACCGTTCACCCTGTACGACCCGGCCGACCACGACATCCCCGGGTCGTTCGGGTTGGTGTACACGAACCGGACCTTCCTCGACGAGCACCCGACGGCGGCCGAGGACTTCATGCGGGCGACCATGCGCGGCCTCGCCGACGCGATCGCCGACCCGGCCGGAGCGGCGGACATCGCGGTCGAGCTCATCAACGGCAACGGCAACCCGAACTTCCTCTCGCCGGAGGGTGAGGCGTTCCGGTGGGCGACCGACGCCCGATTGATCACCGACACGACACCCGCCGGGAACTTCCCGGGTGTTCCCGATCCCGAGCAGCTCACCGCAGAGATCGCCGCGTACGACGCGGTCGGGGTGTACGGCGCGGCCGGCGCTCCGGCCGTGGAGGGGCGATTCGACCCCGAGCTGGTCGCGGGACTCTACGACGCCGACGGCTCGGTGATCTGGCCCGCACCCTGACCGGTCGACCGACGCGAATCCGGTCCACGCGAGCGATCATGGGGTGGCAGCCCATGATCGTTCGCGTGCGACGAGGAGGGCGTGGTGCGGTCAGCCGTTGACGGCTCGGCGGGCGTGCTCGATGTCGTGTTTGAGCTGTTCGACCAGCGCGTCGATGCCGTCGAACTTCCGCTCCGACCGCAGGAACGCGACGAACTGGACGCGCGCCGGTTCGCCGTAGAGGTCGGCCTCGAAGTCGAGCAGGTGTGCCTCGAGCAGCGAACTGTCGGCGTGCTCGTAGAACGTCGGACGGCGACCCAGGTTGATCGCGCACGGATGCTGTGAACCGTCGGGTCGCTCGTAGATACCGGCGTACACGCCGTCGGCGGGCAGGCAGACACGGTTCGAGACCTCGACGTTGGCGGTGGGAAAACCGAGCAGGCGGCCCCGCTGGTCGCCCTGCACGACCACCCCGCGCGCCTCGAACGGGCGACCGAGCATGTCGGTCGCGAGTGTCACGTTGCCGCCGGCCAGGGCACGGCGGATCGCGGTGCTGCTCACCGGCTCGGCGACGCCGTCGGACCGCTCGACCAGCACGACCGGTTCGACGTCGAAACCGTAGGTCTCCCCGATCTCCCGGAGCAGCGCGACATTGCCCTCGCGGTGGCGGCCGAAGTGGAAGTCGTCGCCGACCACGACACATTCGGCGTGCAGGCACTTGACCAGTACCCGTTCGATGAACGCCAGTGGTGACTCATCGGCCATCGACTCGGTGAACGGCAGTACGACCGCCGCGTCGATGCCGGTCGCTTCCAGCAGCTCCATGCGCTGGACGTGGTCGGTCAACAACTTGGGCGCCGACTCGGGCCGGACGACGGTGGCGGGATGGCGATCGAACGTCACCACGGCCGAGCGGGCCCCACGTTCGGCGGCGAG
>CAXBAZ010000696.1:0-2688 GCA_963973395.1 uncultured Acidimicrobiaceae bacterium | reverse complement strand
CTCGAGGGGACCGCGTCGCCGCGCTGGCCCGATGTGAGCACGGGTCTGATCGAGGGCTGGCAGCGCTTCGAGGACGAGTGGCGGTCGGACGTTCCGCTGCTCCCCGCCGGGCGATGGGTCGACGCGCTCAGCGCAGCCGACTTCAGCGATGTCGCGACGCTGCCGCGCGACGGCGCGCCGGGCGACGTGCTGCTGCAGAACGTGATCGTCGCTCGCGCATCGGGTGACGAGGTGGCCGCTGCGACGACCGGTCCGGAGCTGCACACGGCCTCGCCGGGGGAGACGACCTCCACGGTCGCCGTGCCGACGGCGGCCGACATCGGCGAACCGCTGGCCGAGGCCATGTCCGACGAGCGCCACGACATCTTCGTCGACGCCGTCAGGCGGGCCGTCGCCCACGTGCTTCGCAGCAGCGAAGCCGACACGCTCCGGCGCGACCAACCTCTGCTCGATCTCGGCTTCGACTCGCTGATGGCGGTCGAGCTCCGCAACGTCCTCCGTCAAGCGTTCGGCCTGGAGACGAAGCTGCCGGCGACCCTCGCGTTCGACCATCCGACCATCGATGCGATCGCGACCTTCATCGGGCGGCTCGTCGGCGCCGGTACGCTGGACGACTCGGCGGGCCGGCAGCCCGATCGGCGCGCGCCGGGTCCGGACGCGGTCGGCAGGTCCCAGCTGGAGGACCTGAGCGAGGACGAGGTCGAGGCGGCGCTCCTCGACCGGTTGACGGAGATCGAATGACGACGAATGCCCCAACGACCGACGCGGCCGAGCAGCCGTCGCCGCTCAAACGCGCCCTCATCGCGATCGATCGTCTCCAGACGAAGCTGGCCGACGTCGAGCAGCGCCGACACGAGCCGATCGCGGTCGTCGGCCTCGGCGTGCGCGTCCCGGGCGCCGGCGACCCGGCTGCCTTCTGGCGAATGCTCCGCGACGGCGTCGACGCGATCGGCGAGGTTCCCGCCGATCGGTGGGACATCGACGAGTACTACGACCCCGACCCCGACGCGATCGGGAAGATGTCGACGCGCCGGGGAGCGTTCCTCGACGACGTCAGATCGTTCGACCCGCAGTTCTTCGGCATCGCGCCGCGCGAAGCCGTGAGCATGGATCCGCAACAGCGGATCCTCCTCGAGGTCACGTGGGAGGCACTCGAGCACGCTGCCATCGCTGCCGGCTCCCTGGCCCACACCCGAACCGGCGTGTTCATCGGGATGACGACCTCCGACTACGCCCACGTGCAGCTCGCGGCAGCGGGCGTAGACGGCCTCGACGCGTACTACGCCTCGGGCGTCGCCCACAGCGTCGCGTCCGGGCGGCTCTCGTACATCCTGGGACTCGAGGGCCCGAGCCTCACCGTCGACACGGCGTGCTCGTCGTCGCTCGTCGCGGTTCACCTCGCCGTGCAGAGCCTCCGCGCGGGGGAGTGCACGACCGCGATCGCCGGTGGCGTCAACCTGATGTTGTCGCCGGAGAACAGCATCACCTTCTCGAAGTACCACATGCTGGCGCCCGACGGTCGGTGCAAGACGTTCGACGCGTCGGCGGACGGCTTCGCGCGGGGCGAGGGCTGTGGCGTCGTGGTGTTGAAGCGGCTGCGCGATGCGATCGACGCCGGCGATCCGATCCAGGCCGTGATCCGCGGGTCGGCGGTCAACCAGGACGGCCAGAGCAGCGGCCTCACGGCGCCCAACGGCCCCTCGCAGGAAGCCGTCATCCGCGACGCGCTCGCGGACGCCCAGCTCGATCCGGCGGCCGTCGGCTACGTCGAGGCGCACGGCACCGGCACGGCCCTCGGCGATCCGATCGAGGTCCAGGCGCTGGCGGCGGCCCTGGGACGGGATCGAGCAGCGGACCATCCGCTCGCGATCGGGTCGGTCAAGACCAACGTCGGCCACCTCGAAGCCGTTGCCGGTGTGGCGGGTCTGATCAAGGCGATCCTCGTCGTCCAGCATGGCGAGATTCCACCGCATCTCAACCTGGACGTGCCGAGCCCGCACATCGACTGGGACGCGATGCCCATCGTCGTCCCCACCGAGTGCACACCCCTGCCGGCGGACCGACAGGTCGCGGGCGTGAGCTCGTTCGGGTTCAGCGGCACCAACGCGCACGTCATCGTGGCGGCGCACGAGCCGACGGCGCCCGTCGATCGACCGACGTCCACGACGAGCACTCACCTGCTCCCGCTCTCCGGGCGCAGCGTCGCCGCGCTCCGGGCGCAGGCCGAGCGGTACGCCGCTTCGATCGCCGCTGACCCCGACCGTCCGATCGGCGATGTCTGCACGACCGCGGGCTCCGGTCGCGACCACCACGCGCACCGGGTCGTCGTGGCCGCCGACACCGCGGAGCAGATGTCGGCGCGGTTGGTCGACTTCGCTGCCGGTCGCGCATCGGTCGAGGGCGTGACGACCGGCGAGGTGACGCGCGCCGACCCGGCCAAGACAGCGTTCTTGTTCACCGGACAGGGATCCCAGTACACCGGGATGGCCCGCGGGTTGTACGCGACGGAACCCGTCTTCCGCGACGCACTCGACCGGGTCGCGGCTGCGATCGACAGCATCACGGGACAATCGCTGCTCGACGTCGTGTTCGGTTCCCCCGATGACGCCGGGGCCACGGCTGCGCTCGCCGCGACGGGATGGACCCAACCCGCACTGTTCGCGATCGAGTGGTCGCTGGTCGAGCTGG
>CAXBAZ010000695.1:0-2689 GCA_963973395.1 uncultured Acidimicrobiaceae bacterium | reverse complement strand
CCTTGCCCGAACCGATCGAGGAGACCCGTGAGACCGGCGACCTCAACGGGTTCGGCAGCGAGGATCTCCCGCGCGTGCGCTTCATCGCCGACTCGCCGCAGTTCGGCCGGGTCGAGGTCGGCGACCAGGTGCTGACGTCGGGCGGCAGTCTCAGCCTGGCACCACCCGGCATCCCGGTCGGCACGGTCGCCAACGTGATCGAGAATCCCGGCACGGCGGGACTGGAGCTGGAAGTCGAGCTCAACGTCGATCTCGGGCGTCTGAGCTTCCTGTCGGTCATCCTGTACCAGCCGCCGACCGAGCTCCGATGATCGCTGCGCTCCTCACGAGCTCGTTGACGCGCGTGATCCCGGTCGGGATGATGCTGTTGGCACTGCAGAAGACCCTGTTCGTCGAGTTGCAACCGTTCGGCGTCATCGTCCAGGTGGTGCTCGCGTTCGCCGCCTCGGCGGGCGCCGCCGGCGGGCCCGAACGCGGCGCCATCACCGGGTTCGTGCTCGGCATCATGTTCGACCTGTCGGTGGGCTCGCCGCTCGGATCGTCGGCGATCACCATGGGTCTCGCCGGTGCGGTCGCCGGCTGGGTCGATGTGATCCGGATCGACACCACGTGGTGGCTGGCGGCCATCTTCGTCGGGGTGGGCGCCGGCGTGGGTGAGGCCGCGGTGCCGGTCGTCCGCCGCTTCATCGGTGAGCAGGACGCCTTCGTGCCCGAGATGGCCACGATCGTGCCCGTCGTCGCCATCGCCGCCGCGATCGCGAGCATCGTGCTCGTGCCGGTCGCACGGTGGGCCCTGAAGCTGGGCCGCCCCGAGTGGAAGGTGCTCACCGATGCCTGACGCGCGACACGTATCCCTGACGAACACGCGAGACTCGCCCCATGGCGATTGACCGTCGCGCGACGCGACTCGGGGTGCTGGCCCTGGTCGGCATCATGCTGTTCTCCCTACTGGGGGTGCGGCTGTGGTTCCTGCAGACGGTGAAGGCCGACGAGCTCCAGGAATCGGTCACGTTCGCCAAGACCCGCACGATTCCCCTGGCGCCCGAACGGGGACGCATCTTCGACGCCGACATGCGCCTGCTCGCCGACAACGAGCGTGTGCTCACGGTCGCGATCGACTGGCAGGTGCTGCGACGCAAGTCGCAACGCGACGAGGTCTTCCGACGGATCTCCGGTTGGGTGCAGGTGCCGGTGGAGGAGATGGAGCGACGGTTCGATTCCAACGTGTACAGCCCGTTCCTGCCGATGCCGATCAAGGAAGACGTCGACGAACCGACGGCGATCGCGCTGCTCGAACGGATCGAGGACTTCCCCGGCGTCGAGATCCTCACCGAGGCACGACGCGTGTACCCGTACGCGCCCCACGCCTCCCACGTGATCGGCTACATGGGAGCGATCACCCCCGAGCAGCTCGACGAGAAGCTCGACGAGGGGTACCTGCGCAACGAGCGGATCGGCCAGTTCGGCGTCGAGCTCTCGATGGAGCAGGTGTTGCACGGCGCCTGGGGCTACCGCAAGGTCGAGGTCGACGGCGCCAACCGCCCCGTCCGCGTGATCGAGGAGGTCCCACCGGTCAACGGGTTCGACGTGCAACTCACGATCGACCTCGATGTGCAGCAGTATGCCGAGCAGCTGCTCGAGACGACCCTCGAGAAACGTCGCACGCAGGAGGTCCGGAACCCGGTCGTCGAGAAGCCGGACGGCTCGATCGAGAAGATGGACCCGAGCCGACCCGACGTCGTGAACTACAAGGCCCCGGCCGGGTCCACCGTGGTGATGAACTACGACACCGGCGAGGTCGTCGCCATGGCGAGCTACCCGACGTTCGACAACCGCTGGTTCGAGGCCGATCTCTCGGGCACGAAGTTCTCCCAGATCTTCCCGTCGAAGAACCCCGACGGCACCGAGATCGACCCCGACCGGTCGATCCTGGTGAACCGCGCCGTCCAGGGGCGCTACAACCTCGGGTCGACGTTCAAGCTGTTCACCGCGTACGCCGCCCTGAACAGCGGCCTGCTCAGCCCCAACGACTACTACACCGACACGGGCACCTACACCCTGAGCGACGAGGCGGTGTCGAACCAGGCGGCGTGCGACTCCGGACTCGTTCGCTGTCAGTTCAAGAACGCGATCTGCAGCTTCAACGGGCTGCCGTGCGTGTACGGGAGCGTCAACGTCGAAGACGCACTCGCGGTGTCGTCCGACGCGTTCTTCTACCGCATCGGCGACAAGATCATGGTCGACAACGACTTCGAGCCGGTGCTCCAGGAACAGGTCGAGTTGTTCGGCTTCGGCGCCGACACCGGGATCGAGCTGCCGTTCGAGTTCGACGGCACCGTGCCCGACGCGGAATTGAAGCGCCGGTACGCCGAGCTGGGCGTCATCAGCGAGGACGAGGGGGTCGGGTACTTCGTCGGCGACAACGTGCAGCTCTCGATCGGCCAGGGCCTCCTGTCGGCCACACCGCTCCACCTCGCGACCGGCTACGCCACCGTCGCCAACGGCGGATTCGTGCTCCAACCGTCGATCGTCGGCAACATCTGGCAACCCGGCACACCCGACGGCGAGAACGGCTTCGCCGATCCCGAGCGTGGCACCGTGTTCTCCGACGAGTCCGAACCCGAACTGATCCGACAGATCCCGATGCCGTCGTCGATCCGCACGCCGCTCGTACGCGGACTGCGGCGGG
>CAXBAZ010000694.1:0-2689 GCA_963973395.1 uncultured Acidimicrobiaceae bacterium | reverse complement strand
AGCAGGGACGTGCGTTCTGGGTGGCGACGACCGTGGCGGCGGGATGTGCGGCCAACACGATCTACCAATTGGTGACGGCGCTGTGACACCGCGCCGGCGCTGACGGCCGGCACCCCATCGCCCGGCCCCGTTCGAGCCCGCAAGTACACTCGCCGACGATGTCCGCTTCAGAGAACGACGACGTGGCCGAGCTGCGCGCCGAGGTCGACCGCCTGCGCGAGCTCGTCGGACCGACCGAGCAGAGCTACGCCGACCTCCGCCACGAGCTGCTCGCCGCCCGCGACGCGGCACGTGGGGCCCAGGCCACCGCCGGGAACCTGCGTGGACGGATGGCCGAACTCGAGGTCGAGCTCAGCCGGGCCCGCCAGGATCAGGAGCACTTCCAGAAGACCGTGTTCAGCGCGCTGCGGTTCGGGCGGCGGCGCGTCGGACGGGCGCTGCGCTCGCGCCTGCTGTGAGCTGAACGATGGCGCCGCACATCTCGGTCCTGACGGCCGTGTTCGACCCCGAGCGAGCACACCTCGAAACCTGCCTCCGATCGGTCGCCGATCAGGAGTTCACCGCGTGGGAGCACATCCTGGTCGACGACGGCTCCAGCGCACCCTGGGTGGGCGAGGTGCTCGCTGCGGCTGCCGCGGCCGACCCCAGGGTGCGGGTCGTGAGCCGAGCCGAGAACGGTGGCATCGTCGCCGCCAGCAACGATGCCCTGTCGGCCGCGACGGGGGAGTGGATCGCACTGCTCGACCACGACGACGAACTCGAACCGACCGCACTCGCCGCCATGGCGGCCGCCGCGACCGACCGGACCGACGTCGTGTACAGCGACCACGACCTGGTGCGCCCCGACGGCCGCTACAGCTCGCCCTCGTACAAGCCCGACTTCTCGCCCGAGCGGCTGCGGAACCAGAACTACATCACCCACTTCCTGATGGCGCGACGGGCGCTCGTCGACGAGGTCGGTGGGTTCCGAGCCGGGTACGACGGTGCCCAGGACCACGATCTGGTGCTGCGCCTGACCGAGCGGACCGATGCTGTCGCCCACGTGCCCCAGGTGCTCTACCACTGGCGGCAGTCGCCGGCGAGCGTCACGTCCGATTCGTCCAACAAGCGGTGGGCGTTCGAGGCGGGCGTGCGTGCGGTGGCAGATCACTGTCGCCGGGTGGGGATCGACGCAACGGTCGAAGCCACCGAGCACGACGGCTGCTATCGGGTGATCCGCCATCTCGACGGATCACCCGACGAACAGCCGTTGGTGAGCGTGGTCATCCCCACGCGGGGTTCGTCCGGACGGGTGTGGGGCGTCTCGCGCGCATACGTCGTCGACGCGGTCCGCAGCATCGTCGAGACGTCGACGTACACCCGGCTCGAGTTCGTGATCGTCCATGACGGTGAGACGCCGGCACCGGTGCTGCGGGCCCTGGAGCGACTGGCGGGCGACCGGCTGGTGCTCGTCGAGTACGACCGCCCGTCGTTCAACTTCTCGGAGAAGATGAACCTCGGGGCGCTGCACGCCACCGGCGACCTCCTGCTCCTGCTCAACGACGACACCGAGCTGATCGAACCCGACAGCATCGGAACGCTCGTCGGACTGCTGGCCGACGACGACGTGGCCATGGCGGGCGCCAAGTTGCTGTTCGAGGACGGCACTCTCCAGCACGGAGGCCACGTCTACCACCACGATCTGATGCACGTCTGCTTCGGATGGAGCGGCGACTCGCCGGGACCGTGGCCGCTCCGGCCGCTCGCCGTCGCCCGCGAGTGCAGCGGCGTGACCGCGGCCGCCTCCCTGCTGAAACGGTCGGTGTTCGAGGAGGTCGGCGGCTTCCCCGAAGAGTTGCCGCTGAACTACAACGACGTCGACCTGTGCCTCAAGATCCGGGCCCTGGGCCACCGCATCGTCTGGACCCCGTGGGCGTCGTGGTACCACTTCGAGAGCCGGACACGGCACAGCGTGCTGCTCGACGAGGAGTACCAGTTCATCAACCAGCGGTGGCACGCCGAGATCAACAACGACCCCTACTACAACCCGAACCTCGCCCCGAACCGGAACGATTGGCTCGAGCGCCCGCTGCGATCGGGGGGTGACGTGGCGGGTGACGTGACGGGTGGCCGCAGCGGTGCACGTCGGCGTCGGTTCTTCCACCGCGCCGTCGCTCGACCGCCGGCTCCGCACGGGGTCAACGTCGTCGGGTACCTCGACGCCACGAGTGGTCTGGGCGAACGAGCGCGCGAACTCGTCGCCACGCTCCGGGCCGGCGGACTGGAGGTCAGCGAATGGTCGGTCCCCGGCCACGGCCACGTCGTCGGCGGCGTCGTCGTCGAGGCCGCCACCGGCGGCGTCGTCTACGACACGACGATCGCGGTCGTCACGGCCGTGCAACTCGCCGATGTCGTCCAGCGGGTGCCCGAACCGTTCGAACGGCCCGATCTGACCGTCGGGTACTTCTTCTGGGAACTCGCCGAGGTACCCGAGGAGCAGCAGTGGGGGATCGGTCTCGTCGACGAGATCTGGGCGCCGACGCGCTTCGTGGCCGACGCGTACCGGGCCGCCACCGACCGGCCCGTCCGGGACGTTGCGCTCCCGCTGCCGGTCCCGTCCCGTCCACCTCCACCGGCGGCCGACGGCAGGGGTGTCGGTGCGGGTCCCGGTGCGGCTGTCGGTGGGCGCGACCGTGCGGGTGACCGTGCG
>CAXBAZ010000693.1:0-2693 GCA_963973395.1 uncultured Acidimicrobiaceae bacterium | reverse complement strand
TCAGCGACCGGAACCCGTTGCCCAACGTGTTGACCGTCGCCTCGTGGCCGGCCTCGACGAGCACCATCGCCGTCGAGACGATCTCGTCCTCGGTGAGCACGTCGCCGGCATCTTCGACCTGGACCAGTTGCGACAGGAGGCGATCGTCGGGCTGCCGGCGCTTCGCTCCGATCAGGTCGCGGGTGTAGGCGATGTACTCGCGAGCGGCATCGTCGGCCGCCCGTCTCACCTCGTCGGTGGCGCTCAGCTCGTACATCTTCACGATCGCGTGCGACCAGTCGAGCAGACGCTGTGTGTCGGCGACGGGTACGCCGAGCATCGAACAGATGACAGCGACGGAGTACGGCTGGGCGTAGTCGGCCAGCAGATCGAACTCGCCGCGTTCGGCACATCGTTCGAGCAGCGTGTCGGACGTGGTCTCGATCATCGGCTGCAGCTTGGCGATCGACGTCGGGGTGAACACCTTCGTGATCAGGCGCCGGAGGCGGGTGTGGTCGGGCGGTTCGAGGCAGAGCAGCGACCACCGCTCGTGCTCGTGGAACGCGGACCATCGGGGATCGGGGTCGGGATGTCCGACGTCGGCGGGCGAGAAGACATGGGCGTGGTCGCGACCCAGGCGACGGTCTCGCAGCGTCGAATGGACGTCGGCGAAGCGCGTGACGACCCACTGACCTGTGCGCTCGTCCCGGTAGATCGGCGTTGCTTCCCGGATGGCGTTCAGCGTCGGATACGGATCGGCGATGAACGTCGGGTCGTCGACGTCGAAGCGGGCGGTCAGCTCGTCGAGGTCGGCCATGCCGGCAGGTTACGCGGAGGTACGGCACGGGCCCACCGCGCACCGGGCGGCGGATCCAGGGTGGATGTCGACGAAGGTGGACGTCGAAGGTGGCCGACGCGCTGGACGACGCGCGTGCGGATGCAGCCGACGTCAACGGGCGGGCGACGGGCGCACGGGCGACGTGGTGGTACCGATCGGCACCACCAGCGGGGTGTGGCTCACCGGGTCGTCGATCACGACACACTCGAGTCCGAACACGTCCTCGACGCGCTCGGCGGTCACGATCTCGGCCGGCGGACCCGAGCCGATGATCTCACCACCGCGCATCGCCACGACGTGGTGCGCGTATCGACACGCGAGGTTGAGGTCGTGGAGCACGATCACCACGGTGCGTCCCGCGTCCCGCTGCAGGGAGGCGACGAGTTCGAGCACGTCGATCTGGTGACTGATGTCCAGGTAGGTCGTCGGCTCGTCGAGGAGCAGCAGTTCGGTCTCCTGGGCCAGCGCCATCGCGATCCAGACGCGCTGGCGCTGGCCGCCGGACAGTTCGTCGACCGACCGGTCGACCAGCTCGGTCGTTCCCGTCGCGTCCAACGCCGACAGGACGGCGGCCTCGTCGGCGTGCGACCACTGCTGGAGCAGCGACTGGTGCGGTGTACGGCCGCGGGCCACCAGGTCGCCGACCGTGATGCCGTCGGGAGCGATCGGACTCTGCGGAAGCAGCCCGAGCCGGCGTGCGACCTCCTTCGTCGGCAGTCGATGGATCTCACGGCCGTCGAGCAGCACCGCACCGGTGCTCGGGCGCAGCAGCCGCGCCAGCGCTCGGAGCAGGGTCGACTTGCCGCACGCGTTCGGTCCGACGATCGCGGTGATCAGCCCGTCCGGGACGTCGAGGTCGAGGTGCTCCGCCACGACGTGGCCGTCGTATGCGAGCGTCACGTCGCGCGCGGTGAGTCGGGTCACGAGACACCTGTGCCGCGGGCTCGGTGGGTGAGTTCGACGACTGCACCGCGTACGTCGCCCGCCGAGTCGAGCGGACCGTCGGCGAAGCCCAACCGGGCGACACGGAACCCGTCGGCGGTGTCGACGTAGAGCGTGATCCCGTGGCGGTCGATGGCGTGCACGGTCGCAGCGGTTGCGGTGTCGAGCCCGGCCAGGCCGCGCGCCATGTCGAGGCAGGCGTCGGCGTGGTCGGCGTTCATGTGATCGATCGCCGGACGCGCGTGCGGCATCACCGGATCGGCGCTCGCGCCGGCGATGTCGGCACCGTCGACCCAGCTCATCGAACCGAAGCCCCCGACGAACCGGGCGGCCACCGGCTCCAACCGCCGCCAGCCGAAATCGGAGAAGTCCATGTAGTTCGACGTCTGCGGATGCCGATCGAGGTGCCGATCGATGTCGTCGGGCGACGCTTGGAACGGACGCAGGTCGCCGACGATGCCGGCACGCGGTTCGTCGAGCGGGTCGTGCGTGTCGTCCGCGGACTGCGTGGCGGCGACGAACAGCCCGGCACGCGACTCGCGACGGGCGTTCTGCGTGTGTTCCGCCATGTCGGACAGACACATCAGTGCCGCCCCGTCCGGCAGGACGGAGAACGCGGCGAGGCTGCCGTAGGGATAGCCGTGTTCGGTGAGCGTCGTCAGCGATCCGAAGCCGGTCGCGGCGAGCAACGTGCGCACCAGTTCGGCGTGCGACGGGAAGTTGGTGCTGTCACCCGCCACGGGCGGCGCTCCGGCATCGTGGGCATCGGTCATGTTCGGCTCCTGGCAGGGTCGGTGGGCGTCGGGCTCGCGCTCGACGGAGAACTGGGGGACGGAGAACGGCGGGACGACACGGGCATCACGGATCGGTCGGGGCGAGTTCGTGCAGGTCGGCGATCAACGTCGCCAGGAACGAGCCGGTGCGCGGTCCGTTG
>CAXBAZ010000692.1:0-2693 GCA_963973395.1 uncultured Acidimicrobiaceae bacterium | reverse complement strand
GCTACGCCCCGCTACTCACCCACGAAAGAGCGACTTGCTCAGCAGTCTCCTAGCCAGGAATTCGGTTCAGGATTCTCGGTGTGCGGACCCGGTTCATAGTGGACGTCGTGGCCCCGGTTGCTGGTTGACGGTCTCGGGACGCGGCCCCGGTTCCTGGGCGACAGTCCACAACGACTCCGATATTCCGTGGCACCACAGTGCGGCGCGTCTCGCTCGATCTAGGTCGTGATTACCGGGCGGGTGTTCGGGTGTCGTCGGCCGGGCTGGCACTGCGAAGGTTTCCGTGTGGCCGCAGCCACCGAATGTAGCTACACTAGAGCAATGAAAGTAGCCACATCGCGTTCTGAAGTCGGGATACGTCAACTGAAGAACGGACTCAGCGGATACATCGACCGCGTCCGCAAAGGCGAAGAAGTCATCGTCACCGATCGCGGCCGTCCCGTCGCCCGGCTGTCATCACTCGAGGCCACCGATGACCACCTCGCCGAACTCGTCGCGGCCGGGATCGTGCGAGCCCCGACGAGCAGCAAGCGTCGTCACATGCCACAGCAGCGGATCAAGTCGAAAGGCACCGTCAGCGACCTCGTCGCCGAGCAGCGGCGCTGACTTCGGTGATCACGTACATCGACACCTCGACGTTGCTCAAGCTGATCATCGATGAGGATGGTTCCGAGCGCGCCATGACCATCTGGTCTTCTGCCGACGCAGTCGCGTCGGTGAACCTGATCGTGGTCGAGGCCCGCGCTGCGCTCGCTGTCGCCAGACGGGTTCGGCGTCTTACCAACGCGCAGCACGGCTCAGCGGTCACGGAGCTCGATGCGCTGGTGAGCGATCTGCACATCGTGCCAGTGACAGATGAGCTGGTGACGAGCGCCGCAGACCTCGCCGACGAGGAAGGGCTTCGCTGCTACGACGCAGTTCACCTCGCTGCCGCACTCACCGTCCAAGCGACCGTGTTCAGCAGCGCCGGCACTGCGCTCAGCGACGCCGCGGCACGCCGCGGACTGCACATCGCCAACCCGCTGTGAAGCTGATACCGGCGCATCCCGACCGCCGATCGTTCGGCGGGATGACTTCGCGTCACGTAAGGGTAGATACGTGCGGGTCGTTGACGTCATCGGACCGGAGTACGGCGGACCGGATTACGGCGCGACGTTATGTGGCGCCGTCACGGCGCTCGAACTGGGCGGGCGTCACGACCGGCGGGCTCTGCGGCTCCCACTCGAGCAGGTCCTTGTCGCCGGAGACGATGACGTCGGCCTCATGGGTTCTCGCTAGAGCGATGAGGTAGTCGTCGTTCGGGTCGCGCGTCTCGGTCTGAACGTCATCGGGATCGTCGACGAGATCGACGAGCATCTCGATCGTGTCCAGCAACAGCGTCGCAGTCTCGAGACTGATCCACTTGCGGAGTCGAGGTCGAGTCGTGAGTACCTCGCGAATCTCGCGGAGGAGTTCGGGGCTCATCACGACCTCGAAGTCGGCTGCACCGCTCAGCCACGACTCGATGATCCGATGAGACGCACCGCGTTGGATCGCGGCGGACACGAACACATTCGCATCGATGACGACCAACACGAATGTGAGACCGATCAACTCGTCGGGCGACGACGGCGCACGGCTCGAACCTCATCGACCGCAAGGTCGAGTGCGTCGTCTTCGGCCAGTTCGGTGTTGGCGTCCACGTTGGACGCCAATGCTGCTCGTGCTTCGGTGGTGAAGCTCTCCCATGCCGACTGACGAGTCACGCCGAGCGCATCGCCGATCTGTTGCCACGACGCACCTGCGGCTCGTGCGGCGATGACCTGCTCGCGGCGAATCCGATCGAGTTCGTGTTCGCTGTCAGTGAGGACGCGTAACGCTGCCAACGGATCCTGAGGAAGCGAGTCGGGTACCACGATGACACTCATCGTTGTCAGGATACCCTGACGACGGACGGACGAGCAAGAGCGCGCCTACAACTCCGCCGGCGTGATTTCGTGACGCCGCATCGGGGCCGTGGTGCGGCGCAGGCTGCGATGAGTCTCGGCGCGACCTGTCCGGGCTGAAGCTCATCGCAGTCCCAGGGCACTCGTACGCGCGATGTGCGTGCGCTGACGACTCGGTATCGCTCAGTTCGAGGATCGGGATATCACGCGAGGGTGGCTGGAGCGACAGCGAGGCCGACCGCAGCGGCGCCGGTGTGAAGGCGCTTGTCCCACACCGCGACGGTGAGATCTGTCGAGCCGAGTGCAAGCGCACTGGCGAGATGCACCGCGTCAGCCCCGCGGACGTGATGAGTTGCTGCGAGCGAACCGGCACCTCGCTCGACGTCGGCGGACAACTCGACCGGGCGCATCGATGCCCAGAACAGCTCCCAGTCAGACGCAGCCGCCGCAGCCTCCGACGCGGTCAGGTCGTGGTTGCGCTCGGCGGCTGCGAGTGCTGCGCAGACCTCGGGATAGGCCAGTCGACTCGACAGCGCGACATCGCATGCGTTCCACAAAGCCGCGGCGACGTCTGACCCGTCTTCGTCGAGCACGAGCTTGACGAGCGCGCTCGAATCGAAATAGACGAGAGCCACGTTCAGCGACGCTGCTCGCTGACGATGTCCGCAACCGGTCGTTTCGGCGTCGGGCGTTGCCGGTCACCGGCGACCGGCCGGGTCGGGTGCGTTGGGCGACTGATGACGCCCTGGGCGGTGAGGCGGTCGATGG
>CAXBAZ010000691.1:0-2699 GCA_963973395.1 uncultured Acidimicrobiaceae bacterium | reverse complement strand
GCATCGCGGTCGACCGGGCGGCTCGCTCGGCGGCCCCGTCACCCGCCGTGGCGGCCAGCCGGTCGAGCTCTCCGGGCGGGGCGCCCCCGGCGAGCGCCGCCATGAGCAGATCGCGGAAGACGCGGTCGACCTTCTCGAGGGTGAACGCGGGACGCGCCTCGGTGTCGATCCGCCCGCCGGCGCCCTCGATCAGGGTGACGAGCCGGTCGAGCACCGTTCGGGTGGACACGTCGACCGGGCAGTGCTCGTCGTCGAGCCAGGCGCCGATCCGAAGGCGATCGAGGGAGTCGGCGCGGGGTGGTGGCAGCTCGATGCGCCAGGCCGGCGCGTTCCACCGGTCGGGTCCGACCAGCACGTCGAGCGCCAGTTCGAGATCGCGAACCGACCTCGACATCGGCCCGGCGACCGCGAGGTCGGCCTGCGTGAGCGTGCCCGGCATGCCGGGGATCTGGCCGTGCGACGGCACGATGCCGTAGCTGGGCTTGTGGCCCGACACACCGGAGTAGTGCGCCGGCACACGGATCGAGCCGCCGATGTCGGAGCCCAGCTCCAACGACGTGAAGCCCATCGCGAGTGCTGCCGCCGAACCCCCCGACGACCCGCCAGGTGTGCGGGCGAGATCGTGCGGGTTGTTGGTGGTGCCGTACACGTCGTTGAAGCTCTGGATGTCGCCGGCGAAGATCGGCAGATTCGTCTTGGCGAACGGGATCGCTCCCGCAGCCCGGAGTCGGGCGACCGGTGCCGCATCCTCGGTCGGAACGAAGTCGGCGAGCTCGGGTGCACCCGACGTGGTGACACAGCCCTCGGTCTGGAACGAGTCCTTGATCGTCATCGGCACACCGTGGAGTGGTCCGACGTCGTGGCCCGCCGCGACCGCGTCGTCGGCGGCGCGGGCGGCGGCGCGGGCTCGCTCGACGTCCCAGCACACGATCGCGTTGACCGGGCCGTCGAGGCGTTCGGCGCGCGCGATCTGATGCTCCAGGGCTTCGGACGCCGACACCTCACGCCCGCGGATGGCGGCCGCGAGATCGGTGGCCGACCACCAGTGCAAATCCGTCGTCATGGGTGCCCTCTGCGTCGCTGCTCGTCGTTGGTGCTCTGACGTCGCGGCGACATTAGCCCGGGGTGCGCCGGCTTCCCGTCCCGGCCGAACGTCCGATCCGGCCGATACGGTCGACCGGGTGATGGGATCGGACCTGTACGAGTCGCACGGCGACCCGCGCCGGCGGTGATGGACGCATCGATCCCCGCCGGGCACGTGCTCGAACGGACCACCGCCGAGTTCGACGAACACAGTGTGCCCACCGGGCTGCTCCGTGATCATCGTGTGGCTCGGGGCACGTGGGGGCGTCTCGTCGTGCGAGCCGGTGGGTTGCGGTTCGGCTTCGGCGACGACGCCGAGTTCGACGTGGCTGCCGGCGAGTCGGTCGTGATCCCGCCGGAGCGGCTGCACCATGTCGCGGTGGACGGCGCGGTCCGGTTCGTCGTCGAGTTCCACCGACCCCCGGATACGGTGGCGTCATGAGTCTGATCGGATGGATCGTGGTCGGGTTGCTCGCCGGCTGGCTGGCCCGCTGGATCGTCAAGGACGACCGTGCCGGATGCATCTACACGATGATCGTCGGTGTGGTCGGTGCGATCGTCGGCGGGTGGCTGATGGCCACCATCGACGAAGAGGGTGTCGACGAGTTCTCGATCCGCAGCATCCTCGTCGCCGCCGTCGGTGCGGTGGTGTTCCTGCTCGTGCTGCAGGCGATCGCCGGCCTCGGGCCCCGACGCTCCGGCCGCTCCGGTCCCCGCCGCCCCCGCTGACGCGCTCCCCGAGCCGCGACGCGACCGTGTCGCGTTCCTGATCGAGCCGGGCCCAGGATCTCGACACAGTCTGGGGTGGGTGTCGGTCCGGGTTGCCGTGTCGCGTTGGTGGACGTGGCAGCCCCAGGATTGCGACACAGTCTGGGGTGGGTGTCGGGCCCGGGCGGCGGTGTCGCGTTGGTGGTCGTGGCAGGCCCAGGATCGCGACACGGCGGGTCAGCGGCGGATCAGGGTTGCCGGTCAGGGCGGGGTGAGGTCGACGACGACGGGGGCATGGTCGCTGCTGCGGGGGCGGCCTCGTTCGACGGTGTCGATCCAGGCGTCGTCGACCCGGCGGGCGATGTCGGATGTCACGAGCACGAGATCGATGCGCATACCGCGGTTGCGGGCGAACTGTTCGGCGGCGTGGTTCCACCACGTGTACACACCGGGTCCGGGATGCCGATCGCGCACGACGTCGTGCAGCCCGACGTCGAGCAACGCGGCGAGCGCAGCCCGCTCCTCGGGTGTGGCGTGGTTCCGGTTGCGCCATCGCCGGGGGTCGTAGACGTCGATGTCGGCGCGCTGCACGTTCACGTCGCCGGCCACGATCGTCGGCCCGGCCGCGTCGACCGCGGTCGCGAGATGTCGGAGCCACGCGACCTTGGCCTCCCAGTGCGGCGTGTGGGCCTTGCGCCCGTTGGGCACGTACACGTTGTGGATGCGCAGTCCGGCGCACGTCGTGGAGAGCAGCCGCGACTCACCGAATGCGCCGTCGTCCCGGTCGGTGAAGCCGACCGTCGGATCGGCCAGACCGACACGGCTGGCGGTGGCCACGCCGTTGTAATGGTTCGTGCCGTGGTGGACGATGTCGTAGCCGAGATCGGCGAGGCGACCACCGATCGCGG
>CAXBAZ010000690.1:0-2699 GCA_963973395.1 uncultured Acidimicrobiaceae bacterium | reverse complement strand
GGGATGTCGAGCCGCTCGCAGGCGGCCTGGATGATCCGGATGTTGGCCTGGTGGGGTACGACCAGCTTGATGTCGTCGCCCGTCACCCCGGCATGGGTGAGCGACTTCACGGCGGAATCGACCATGATCCGGACCGCGCGACGGAAGACCTCCTTGCCTTCCATCCGGACGAAGCCACCGACCTCGGCGTGCAGGATCGGGAGCGCCGAACCGTCGGCGTCGAGGTCCCAGGCGAGCAGCTGCCCGCCGCCGTCGACGCGCTCGAGCACGACCGATCCCGAACCATCCGCGAACAGGGGAGCGGTGGCGCGGTCGTTCCAGTCGGTGATGCGCGACACGGTGTCGGTGCCGATCAGCAGGACACGATCGGCACCCATCGCGATCAAGCCGTGCGCCGTGACGAGGCCGTAGACGAAGCCGGAGCACGCTGCGTTGACGTCGAACGCGCCGCAGCGGAGCCCGAGCTCGTGTTGGACCGCGGCGGCCGTGCCCCACTGCTTGTCGGGGGTGGTCGTGGCCAACACGAGTGCGTCGATCCGGCTCGGGTCGAGACCGCTCATCTCGAGCGCCTGGCGGCCCGATTCGACGCTCAGGCCGATCGTGGTGCCGCCGATGTGGCGTGACTCGATCCCCGTGCGCGTGCGGATCCACTCGTCGCTGGTGTCCATCGTGGCCGCCAGCTCCTCGTTGGTGAGGACCTTCTCCGGAAGGGATGTGCCCCAGCCGGAGATCACGGTCCCCGTGGAGCCTTCACGAGTTGCTGGCATCTGCCCTCCCTCAGCCGGTTCGCAGCCAGGCGATCGGTTGCCGCGACGTCACGCGCTCGGTGTCGACGGCGATGTAGTTCTGCAATGTGCCGTCGAACGGTGATCGGACCTCGTGCTCACCGACGTGACCCAGCACCGTACCAACTGCGATCGCGGAGCCCGGTCCCAGACCGGACGGGGTGAAGATGCCGGCCGCCGGCGAGACGACGACCCGTTCGGCGACGAAGAGGTGTTCGGCGGACGGGACCGTCTCGGTCGCGATCCACGCCAGCAGCTTGTCGAGATCGTCCGGCGTGGCCACCGAGATCGTGCGGGCGCCGACGACGGTCCGTTTGGCCATGCCGGTCAGCACGCCACCCGGCCCGAGCTCGGCGAAGTCGCTCACGCCCAGGCCGGACAGGGTCTGCAGGCAGTGCTTCCAGCGCACCGGACTCGAGAGTTGGGCCGACAGGAGCGACACCCACTCTCCCCGCTCGTCGTGCGGCTTCGCGTCGACATTGGAGACGACGGGGATGTCGGCGTCTCGAAGATCGGCCGCTGCGATGGCAGTGCGGAGACGGTCTCGAGCCGACGCCATGAACGGGGTGTGGAAGGCCCCTGACACTTGCAGTGGCATGATCCGCTTCGCTCCGAGTTCCTTGGCCCGGGCGGCGGCCCGCTCGACCCCCTCGGACGATCCGGCGATCACCACCTGGCCGGGTGCGTTGAAGTTGGCGACCCACACGTCGGCGTCCGCGAGGTTGCACGCCACCTCGACCTGGTCGTCGTCGAGGCCGAGCACCGCTGCCATCGTGCCGTCCTGCTGTGATCCCGCATCGTGCATCGCCGCCGCTCGCTCGGCGACGAGCGCAAACCCGTCGCCGAAACCGAGCGCTCCGGTCGCGGCCAGAGCGGTGTACTCGCCGAGGCTGTGGCCGGCGCAGAAGCTGGCCTCGATCCCCAGCCGCTCGACGGCGTCGAGCACCATCAGGCTCGACACGAACGTGGTGAGCTGCGCGTTGCGGGTGTCCTTGAGCTCGTCGGCGTCGGCGTCGAGCAGCAGCGCGCCGACGTCGCGGCCGGCGACCTCGCTGGCTTCGTCGACCAGCTCCCAGCTCTCGTGATCGACCCAGGGCCGGCCCATTCCCGGGCGCTGCGACCCCTGTCCGGGGAACGTGAATGCGAGCATCGTGGCGAGGCTAGACGCTCCGAGCGGCGGTCCTCGCGCTACCTGCGGGTAACCCCGAGGATTCCGTGGTGGGCCCCGTCGGGGCATGGTCCACCAGGTGCGATGGCGCCGTGGCCTACGCTCCACGTCCATGAGCATGACTCCGCCACCACCGCCGCCGCCGCCCCCGCCCATGGACGAGCCGCCGATGGGCGCGGCCGCGGGCGGCCTCCCGCTGGCGTCCCCCGGCATGCGCGTCCTCGCCCGATTCCTCGACGCACTCATCCTCGCGCTGGTGTTCGGTTCCATCTTCGCGGCCGTGATCCTGAGCGGTGACGACGACGCGGGCCTCGCCGGGTTCGGTACCGACGCCAGCCTCGGCCGTGCCTACCTGGTCGCGCTGCTCGGTGCGGCCGTCGGGTTCGTGTGGGACGCCGTCTGCACCAAGATGTTCGGCGGCACACCGATGAAGCTCGCGTTCGGCATGAAGGTCGTGCAACAGAACGGTGCCGACGTCGAGTGGGACCACGCGATCAAGCGGTGGGCCCTCCCGGGTGCACTCGCGCTGATCCCGCCGATCGTCGGGCTGAGCGTCCTGCTCAGCGTGGCCCAGCTCGCGATCGTCATCGTGAGCCTGGTCTTCATCTTCTCGAAACCGCTCCGCACGGCGCTCTGGGACCAGTTCGCCGACACGATGGTCGTCACCACCCGCTGACGCCCACCGGCTCGCGTCGGTGGGGCCGGTCTGCGGTGGTGCGACGCCGATAACCTCACCCGCACGCCCC
>CAXBAZ010000689.1:0-2707 GCA_963973395.1 uncultured Acidimicrobiaceae bacterium | reverse complement strand
TCGACGGCGATGCGCAGTTCGGTCCGCGCTACCTGGCCCTCGTCGGCAACAGCGTGACTTTGGCCACCGTCACGGCCTGTCTCGCCGTACCGCTGTCGCTGCTGCTCGCCTACGGCGTGCGGCGCTATCGCTCGGCCTCGGTGACGACGGCGGTGCGGGTGGCGGGCCTGGGCTACGCCGTGCCGGGCTCGGTCATCGCCGTCGGCACGCTGATCCCGTTCGCGATGTTCGACAATACGGTCGACGCCTGGATGAGATCCACGTTCGGCATTTCCAGCGGCCTGCTGCTCACCGGGACGATCGCCGGCGTCGTCTTCGCCTGCCTGGTGCGGTTTCTCGCGGTGTCGCTCCAGACGGTGGAGGCGAGCCTGACCAAGATCTCGCCGTCGATCGACGCCGCCGCCCGGTCGCTCGGCTCCGGCACGCTGCGCACCGCCTTGACGGTCCACGCGCCGATCATGGGCGGCAGCCTGCTGACCGCCTGGCTGATCGTGTTCGTCGACACGATGAAGGAACTGCCGGCGACCCTGCTGCTGCGGCCGTTCAACTTCGACACGCTCGCCGTGCAGGCCTATCACCTCGCCAAGGACGAGCGGCTCGCCGAGGCCTCCACCGCCGCCCTGGCGATCGTCGCGGTCGGCCTGGTTCCCGTCCTGCTGCTGTCCCGCTCCATCGCCCGTGCCCGTCCCGGTCTCGGCAGCGAGGGGGCGGAGGACGACGCGGTCGAAATCATCGAGGGCGTCGCCAGCCAGCGGCCCTGATCCGGCCGCTCTGAGACGAGCCTGTCTTCCGATCGTCACGCGCCTGTCAGGCGGCACGGTTAACGTGCCGGCGCCGTCGGGCTGCGCCCGGCTCATCCTTCCGACGATGGGAGCCGCGAATGTCGATCACACTGACCCACACCGGACGCTACGCTACCGGGATATTCGACGAGAGCGCAGCCGAGATCGTGGCGCACGACCCGGTCACGCAGCGCCTCTTCGTCGTCAACGGTTCGGCACGGACCATCGATGTCCTGCAGATGAACGGGGCCGGCGATCCCACCCTGCTGACGCAGATCGATGTCGGTCAGGTCAACAGCGTCGCGGTCTCCAACGGGATCGTTGCGGCGGCCGTGCAGGGCGAAGAAGACGACGGCCGCGGGCGGGTGGTCCTGATGGACACCGATGGCGCGCTACTGGGCGAGGTCGAGGTGGGCGTCCTGCCCGATGCGCTGACTTTCTCGCCGGACGGCACGAAGATCGTCGTCTCCAACGAAGGCGAATTCACCGACGAGGTCGACCCGCCGGGCTCGATCAGCATCGTCGACCTGTCGGCCGGTGCCGGCAGCGCCACCGTCGTCGAGGTGGACTTCTCCGTCTTCGACGGCCAGGAGGACGCGCTGCGCGAGAAGGGCGTGCGCCTGTTCCCCGGCAAGACGGCCTCGCAGAGCCTCGAGCCCGAATATGCGGCGATCAGCGCCGACGGCACGCGCGCCATGGTGACGCTGCAGGAGAACAATGCGGTCGCGATCATCGACCTGCAGACCGCCGAGATCATCGACATCGTCGGCCTCGGTCTCAAGGATCACAGCCTGGAGGGGCAGGGTCTCGACCCGAGCGACCGCGACGGCGGCGTGAACATCGCGCAGGTCCCCGTCTTCGGCATGTACATGCCCGACAGCATCGCCTCGTTCGAGAGCGGCGGGCAGACCTATTTCGTCATCGCCAACGAGGGCGACGCCCGCGGCGAGGAGCTCCGGATCAAGGATCTCGTCCTCGATCCGACCGTGTTTCCGGACGCCGAGGCCCTGCAGGAGGACGAGGTGCTGGGCCGGCTCGAAGCGTCGTCGATCGACGGCGATACGGACGGTGACGGCGACATCGATCAGATCCACGTCTATGGCGGCCGGTCCTTCTCGATCCTGAACGGCGACGGCATGGTCGTCTTCGACTCCGGCGACGATTTCGAGCAGATCCTGGCGGCGCAGTTGCCCGAGGCGTTCAACGCCACCAACGACGACAACGACTCGATCGACAGCCGCAGCGACAACAAGGGTCCGGAGCCGGAGGGCGTCACCATCGGGACGATCGGCCCCGAGACCTACGCCTTCGTCGGGCTCGAGCGCGCCGGCGGCGCGATAGTCTACAGGATTTCCGATCCGACCGCGCCCGAGTTCGTCCAGTACATCAACAGCCGCGACTTCACCGTCGACGCCGAGAGCGCGGCGGCGGGCGACCTCGGTCCCGAGGGACTGGCGTTCATTGCGGCCGACGACAGCCCGACCGGTAAGCCGATGCTGGTGACCGGCAACGAGGTGAGCGGCACGACGTCGGTCTTCGAGATCGACGTCACGCCGACGATCTCGAATATCCAGGGCGCTGGCCATCAGTCCGGCTATGCCGGCATGACGGTCACGACCGGCGGCATCGTGACGGCGCTGGAGAGCAACGGCTTCTACCTCCAGGATCCGACCGGCGACGGCGACGTCGCCACCTCGGACGCGATCTTCGTCTTCACCGGCAGCGGAAACGTGACCACAGCGGTCGGCGATGCGGTGACCCTGACCGGGACCGTGCAGGAGTATTTCCCGGGGGGTGCGGCGACGGGCAACCTGTCGACGACCCAGATCGGCGCGGTGACCGACCTTTCCATCGATTCGCGCGGCAACGCCCTGCCGGAGGCCGCCGTCATCGGCGACGGCGGGTGGATGCCTCCCACGGAGATC
>CAXBAZ010000688.1:0-2712 GCA_963973395.1 uncultured Acidimicrobiaceae bacterium | reverse complement strand
ATCGACCGGCACGGCATCACCGCCGTGCCGGACGAACTGCTGCACGCCCTCGCCGCCGACGCGAAAGCCGCCGGTGTCCGCCCCCTGGCCGCATCGATCCTCGTCGACCCCTCCGACCCGTGGGTCGTGCGCGAGCGGGCGTTCGCGGTGGTGGCGTGCGGCCTGATCGGCGCACACTCGCGCCGTCTCACCACCACGGAGGTCACCTCATGATTCCGACCCAGATCGCCCTGCACCTCGCCGCCGACCGCCAGCGCGAGCTCGAGGGTCGGGCAGCACGACGCCGCCTGGCCCACCAGATCGCAGCCGCGAACTGCCGCACCCGTCGGGTCGATGCAATCCTTCCGGCGCTGCGCCGGATCGCCGCGACACTCCCCCTCCACCATCAGCCCTCGGCCGCGACCGCCGCTGTCGGCCCGACCGACTGCTGTTGCGCGGCCTGAGCCGACGAGACCGGTCGGGCCCGACCGGTCGGGCCGCTCGCCGTCACCCGGTGGCGCCGCGTGTTCCGTACATGCCGCGCCCGACCATCCTCAGCACCACCACGTCGTCCTGATTCACCATCTCGCTGCGGAACGTCACCGTGCCGCGGTTCGGCCTCGTCGCCGACGGCGCCATGTCGAGCACCGTGTAGCGGGCGCGCAGCACGTCTCCCGGCCGCACCGGCGCGAGCCAACGGAGCTCCTCCATCCCCGACGATCCCTGGCTGCTCGAATCGAGCATCATCCCGTCGCACAGCAGCCGCATGTACATGGCACACGTGTGCCAACCGCTCGCGATCAGACCGCCGAACGGCGACGCCGCCGCTGCGTCGGGGTCGACATGGAACAGTTGTGGGTCGTACCGCTCCGCGAACTCGATGATCGCCTCCTCGGTCACCTCGACCTCACCGAGCTCGATCTGTTCGCCGATGTGGAAGTCCTCGAAGTACTTCGTCATGACCGGTTGACTATCACGGCGGCGCGGCGCGGCCCGAGCCGCAGACGCGGACGGGTACGGTCACCGGACTGGGCGCACCTCGTAGCCCGATTCCTCGGGTTCGTCGTCGACCAGCTCGGCAGGGAACCCGGGTGCTGTGACCGACAGACCCGTCGCGTCCTCCAGCCGCCGGATGATGTCGTCCGACCACGACCCTCCGCCGTACCGCTCGGCACCGTCCCGGAAGACGTCGATCAGCATCGGGTTCAGCTCGAGCGGCACCTCGTTGGCCTCGGCCACCTGCTGGAACAGGCCGATGTCCTTCAGCACGAGGTCGATCGTGAAGCCGATGTCGCGCGACCCGTTCAGGATCAGCTGGCTCTCGGTCTCGTGCACGAACGAGTTGCCACTCGAGATCTTGATCGCCTCGAACGTGGTGGCGAGATCGATCCCGGCCGCTGCCATCGTGGTGAGCGCTTCGGTCACCGCGACGAGATGCGCGGTCGCCAGGTAGTTGGTCATCACCTTCAGCGTCGACGCCGAACCGATCGCTCCCGTGTGGAGCACGCGCCGACCGAGCACCGTCAGCAGTGGCAACACCCGCTCGAACGTCGGCCGGTCACAGCCGGCGAAGATCGAGATGTTGCCGGTGTCGGCGCGATGACAGCCGCCCGACACGGGACAGTCGACGGCCGAACCGCCGATCTCCGTCACTCGGTCGGCGAGCCGCACGATCTCGGTCGCGTCGGTCGTCGACATCTCCATCCACACCGATCCGGGGCGGAGACCGGCGAGCACACCGTCGGGGGCCTCCATCACCGACGCCGACGCGGCGGGTGACGGCAGACAGGTGATCACCATGTCGACCGACGCGGCCAGCTCCCGTGGCGAGTCCGCCCACGTGGCGCCGCCGTCGACGAACCGTCGGGCGGCGGCCCGATCGAGATCACGGACGGTCAGCTCGACCCCGTTGCGCAGCAGGGAACCGGCGAGCTTGCCGCCGACGTTGCCGAGACCGATGAACCCGACCGTGGGCAGCGAGGTCCTGGACAGCGAGGTCGCCGAACGCGCGGTCACGGGGTCAGCTGCTCGCTCCCGACCGCGATCACGTCATCGGCCCACGCCTCGCGACCAAACACCTCGCGCACCTCGTCGGTGAACGACGCGAGGTCGTGGATCGCGAAATCGGGGTCGAACGAGTTCTGGTCCCACTCGGCGCAGAACCGGGCACAGAGTTCAGCCCACCGGTGGTCGGCGAACCGGTCGCGGACGTTCCGGTCGCCGCCGAGGTGATGGGCGTAGTAGTAGCTCTGGAAGACACCGTGGTGCTGGATCACCCAGTGCACCTCGGCCCGGACGTACGGCTGCAGGATCGACGCCGCGAACTCACTGTGGTTGTCGGGTGCGAGTTCGTCGCCGATGTCGTGCAGCAGCGCGGCAACGATCCAGTCGACGTCGGCGCCGTCGAGTCGGGCCCTGGTCGCCGACTGCAAGGAGTGTTCGAGCCGCGTGATCCGGTAGCCGCCGATCGACCCGCTCAACCGTTCGAGTGCCTCGAGCAGGCGGTCGACCAATCCGCTCGCATGATCACGTTCGTAGCGGTCGAGCAGTGCGTAGTCCTCGGCGGTGCCGTGCTCCATCGCTCGGAACGACACGATGCCGTCAGGAGGGCCGGACGGGAGGTCACCCATCCGGGCTCGGTGCTGCAGTACCGGTTCGGTCATGACCCGAGCATCGCACGTCGGCGCCGGACGGCGAGTCGATACATCGTGTCCGGTCCGTCGTGTTCGATGT
>CAXBAZ010000687.1:0-2715 GCA_963973395.1 uncultured Acidimicrobiaceae bacterium | reverse complement strand
GAGCGCCAGGAGGGCGGTGGAGTCGTCGGCGATGAGATTGAACGTCGGGCCGGCGAGGAAGATCGACCGATAGGTCCTCTGGAGGTCCATCTGCTCGATGCGCGAGTGATGGACGGTGACGTCGAGGCCACGTCGCGACGCGGTCCCTCGGAGTCTTGCCAACATGTCGGCGGACGAATCGAGTCCTTCGACATCGAACTCCTCGGCGCGGAGCGTCAACAGTGGATCACCATCGCCGCAGCCGAGCTCCAACGCCGGTTCGCCCCAGATCTCGATGAACGCAGCGCAGCTGCGCGCGTCGGGCACTGCACCGCGCAGGGGACCGTACACATCGGCGACGATGCCCGTGTAGAAGTCGGCCGGATCGGAGGTGTCCACGGGCGTCATTGTTGCCGCTGTCCGCCCGATGATCATCGAGTGCGCTGCGTGGGCCGTTCCCGGGTGGGCTGGTCGGTCGAACAGGCGGTGAATCGGCGGTGCCGTATCGATGGCTCGTGGCTGTCGATCGGCCGACCGAAGTCCTCGCTGACGAATGTCATACACGATAAGATTGATGTATGACGATGATCAGTTTCAGAGTCGACGACGATGAGGCAACAGCGGCGCAACGCTGGGCAGACGAACTCGGCATCGACAAGTCCGAGTTGCTCCGCGAGGCGCTGCACCGTCCCCTCACCCGACTCGCATCCGAACACGATGCCGACACCTGGCTCCACCAGCCACTCACCGACGACGAGACAGCGATCGGTCAGATCGCCGAGTGGGGACCGGCCGAAGACTGGGCGGACTGGGCCGATGGAACGCGGTGAGGTGTGGTTCGCAGCGACACCCGGCGGCGATCGCCCCGTACTCGTGCTCACCCGAGACCCGGCTGCCGATCGCATCGGATCCGTCGTCGTGGCGGCGATCACCCGCACCGTCCGAGGACTCGTCTCCGAACTCGAACTCACGGCCGCCGATGACGGCGTCCCGACGAATTGCGTCGTCAACTTCGACAACATCCACACGATTCGGAGAGACGCCCTGCGCCGACGCGTCGTCAAACTCGAACCCCCGCGGCTCGCTCAGGCCTGCCGACGCCTGCGAGACGCCACCGGATGTTGAGAAGGCTCCAGCCGGCCCGGTAGTCGCGGCCCGAAGTTGCGACCGGCCGCCGAGCACGGCGCCACGGTGAGGGTCCGTCACGCCACTGTCGGGTTCATCAAGGGGGCTGGTCCGTCGACGACGAACCGAACCATCACCGGTTCGCCCTGATCGTCGGGTCGGAGCGCGAGGATTCAAGCGTGGACGCCTTGTTCGACTCAGGTCCGGTATGGGTGGTGCTGCCCGACGTCGCGAACGTCGAGCCGCTGGCGGGCTTTCATAGGGTGGCATCGTGAAAGAGCAACAGGAGTGGGTGGACGACCAGCGCCGACGGATCGATGAACTCATCGACGAGTACCGTGGAGCACTCCACGACTCGCTGAACGGTCTGACCGAGGAGGAAGCACGTCGGCGGCTCGTGACGTCGAAGACGACACTCCTCGGCCTCGTCAAACACGCCGCCTTCGTCGAGGGGGTGTGGTTCGACCAGGCGATCACCGGCCGGTCCTACGCCGAACTCGGGATCGCGGCGACGGTCGATGGCTCCTTCACGCTGCGGCGCAGCGACACGATCGCATCGGTCCAGACCGCCTACCGCGAGCGGTGGGCGGCGTCGCGGATGAACCTCGACGGCCGAACACTCGGTGAACTCGTCGACGGACGGGGTGCCCGCCCGGTGTGGGCGTTGCAGCTCCAGGTCGTGCGCGAGCTCGCCCAGCACGCCGGCCACGCCGACATCCTGCGCGAACAGATCGTCGCGAGCCGACCTGCGGCACCCTGAACCGTCGGGTCGCCGCCCGGACACACGGGAATCCCGACCCTGCCGCCGGGCCGACGGGCCGACGGTCGAACTGCCGCCGCGGCGTACTACCGCGTCCCGATGGGCGCCGTGGGGGTGAACGAGACGGGCAGCTGCTTGATGCCGGTCACCAACGGGATGCCCGCCGACTGGAGGGGGACGACGGTGCCGTTCACGTCGAGGTCGGGGAGACGACGGAACATCTCACGGAAGACCACGGCGAGCTCGCGGCGCGCCAGATGCGCCCCGAGGCAGAAGTGCGGACCGGGGCCGCCGAAACCGACGTGCGCATTCGGGGCGCGCCGCACGTCGAACCGTTCGGGGTCGTCGAACTTGAGTGGGTCGCGGTTGGCCGAGTTGTAGAACAGCACCAGCCGATCCCCTTCGCCGATCCGGTGGTCTCCGAGCGCGACGTCGTTCGTGGCGGTGCGCCGCATGAACGTGACGGGCGAGGCGACACGGACGATCTCCTCGACGGCCGACGGGGACACACCGTCGACATCGGCCTGCCAGATGGCCCGCTGCTCCGGGTTCTTCGAGAGCAGGTTGACCCCGTGGCTGATCGCCGTACGTGTCGTGTCGTTGCCGGCGACCGCGAGCAGCACGAAGAACGAGGTGATCTCGCCGGGGGTCAGGAGATCTTCGTCGAGGTCGTTGTGGACGAGTCGCGAGGTGAGGTCGTCGGTCGGATTCTCGCGCCGGGCCTCGATCAGCTCGGCCATCAGGCCGGCCAGCGCCATGCCCGCCTCGATGAACTTCTCGATCCCGCCGTTCTCACCCATGAACTCCGGGTCGCCGCCCGAGAGGATGATGTTCGACTGCTCGAGCACCAT
>CAXBAZ010000686.1:0-2723 GCA_963973395.1 uncultured Acidimicrobiaceae bacterium | reverse complement strand
GGATGTCGGGATTGGTAGACCCCGGTGTGCACACGAACACCAGGTCGATCGTGTTGTCGGGCAGCGTGTCGATGTCGGCCACCGTGCGGATGCCCAGCACCGTCTCGCCGCTCAGGTTGGTGCCGAACACCGCACCCTCGTACCCGGACGCGAGCAGGTTGTGCAGTGAGACGAACCCGAACTTGCCGGGATGCGTCGATGCGCCGGTCACCAGCACGCCGCGCGGCTCGAACAGGGCACGGAACCCGTCGTCGGAAGGCCGGTCGCGCATCGCCGGGTGGGTGCTCACGGGGTCGCCGAGCTCGACGAGGGCGTCGACCGCGACCGGGGCCCCGGCGGGCGTGATGATCAGTGGGTTGACGTCGACGCTCGCGACGTCGGGCCGGTCGACCGAGAGTCGCCCGAGACCGACCAACAGCGTGACGAGCGCGTCGCGGTCGACCGCCGCCTCGCCGCGGAATTCACCCAGCAGGGCCTGAGTGGCCAGATCGTCGATCATCTCGCGGGCGGTGACCTCGTCGAGCGGGGCCGGTCGGAAGACCACGTCGGCGATCGCCTCTGCGAGCACACCGCCGACGCCGAGCATCACGGTCGACCCGAACTGGGGATCGCGGAGCAGGCCGATGATCAGCTCGCGGTTGCCGGCGACCATCGGTGCGACCAGCACGCGCACGTCGCCGTCGTCCGGTGTGGCGGCCGCCAGCAGTTCGGTGGCCGCGGCTTCGACGGCTGCGGCATCGGCCAGCTTCAGGCGCACCAGGCCGCGTTCGGTCTTGTGGGCGATCGTGTCGCCCTCCAGCTTGGCCACCACCGGGAACCCGATCTCGTCGGCCGCGACGGCGGCCGCGCTCGCCGTGGCGACCAGTCGTTCGTCGGGAACGGGCAGGCCGTAGTCGACGAGCAGTGACTTGGATGCGGATTCGGAGAGGGTCGTACCGGTGCTCATGCGCCGCCCACGGTACCCACTCGGCCGCGCGGCCGGATGGCAATCGGGGCTACGGCAGGAGGGCCGAACGGAAGAACTGCACGACGTGTTCCTCGCGGGCGGCGAGCGCCGCCTCGGACAGCGGTGCCACGTCGAGCAGGCCCTCGAGGAACGGCTCGTCGGAGAAGTACGACAGCAGCGCGCCGTAGCCGGTGATCAGCAATTGCCGTGCGTCCTGAGGGGTGAAGACGCCCGCTGCCATCTCCCGTTCGAAGTAGTCGGCGGCGAGATCGAACATCGGGCGCAGCACGCTCGCGAGGTCGATCGCGAGGTGCTCTCCACCGTCGATCGCCTCGCGACGGACCATCCGCACGTAGTTCGGGTTGTCGGCGAAGAATCGGAAGCCGGTGCGGAGCACCAACTCGACCTTGTCCCAACCGGCGTGCGGTGCCGCGATCGCCGACGTCAGACGGTCGAACCAGTCGCTCAGCAGATGCTCGAAGACCTCCTGGTACAGCGCCTCCTTCGACGCGAAGTGATGGAGCAGGCTCGGCCGACGGATCCCGACACCGGCCGCGATGTCGTTGAGCGACGTCCCCTCGTAGCCCGCGTGCGCGAAGCAGCCGAGCGCCTCGTCGAGGATCTGTTCCCGGGTCGTGCGCTGGTCGCTCGCCGGGGCCCCAGCTGCCGTGGATGTGTCCGTCGCCATGTGAGCCGTGACGCTAACACCGCTGCGACCGACCGTGGCCGACCGTTCACGAGCGATCACGACGGATCATCGGCCCGCTCATCCTCCCGAGCGCCGGGCAGAACGCGCTGGTGCCGGGGCGCCGGCCTGCGGAACCACGATCGATCGGCAGCCGCCTACCGACCAGTAGGTAGCCGCTGCTAGGGTCGCGGCCGATGCGTACCCTGCTCCTCGCACTCGTCGTCGGGATCTCGATCACGACGCTGGCCAACGTCTGCACCACCGTGTTTCTCCACCGGGGGTTGGCGCACCGGGCGATCACCTTCAGCAGACCGGCGCACGCCGCCTTCACGACGCTCGTGTGGCTGAGCACCGGCATCAAGGTCCGGGAATGGGTGGCGGTCCACCGCAAACACCACGCCCACACCGACACGCCCGACGACCCGCACTCCCCCGCCGTCAGCGGCTGGAAGACGGTGCAGGTGAAGAACCTCGCCATGTACCGCGCCGCGGCCCACGATCAGGCGAACGTCGACCGGTACGCGAAAGACCTCGCTCCGACCGCGTGGGACCGGGTGCTGTTCGACCGTTCCTGGCTCGGTCTGCTCACCGGCCTCGCGCTGCTGTGTCTTGCGTTCGGCTGGCAGGTCGGACTGCTGGCTGCGTTCGTCCACGTGAACTACTACCTCGCTGCGTCGGCGGCCGTGAACGCCATCGGCCACCACTTCGGACGCCGTCCCTACGACAACTCGGCGACCAACCTGCAGTGGCTGGCACTCGTGACCGCGGGCGAAGGGTTGCACAACAACCATCACGCGGCCCCGACCTCGGCCAAGCTGGCGCACCGCTGGTACGAGATCGACCCCGGCTGGTTCGTGATCAAGTGGCTCACCTTGACGCGACTCGCCCGGGTCCGGCTCACCGAGCTGAAGCTCTCCGGACGCGCACGAGCGCCGGTCAACGCCGCCTGAGCGGGTCGACCGACGCTCGTGTCGGATCGTCGTCACGACGATCGGTGACGATCGTGACGATCAGTTCGGCGGATATACGCCCATGTTCTTGGCCTTGTCCGTCTGCCAGAAGATGTCGGCGATCTCGTCGATCAACGAC
>CAXBAZ010000685.1:0-2727 GCA_963973395.1 uncultured Acidimicrobiaceae bacterium | reverse complement strand
GTCGATGGCGACCCGCGGACGGAACACCGTCTGCCGGAGTGAGGCTGCGCCGCCGATGATGTCGCCGCCGACATAGTTCGGGTTGTACACGGCCATCTCCGTTGCCGACCGGACTGCGACGCCGACCACCCGGTCGCGGAACCCGGGAGCGAACCGTTCGATCTGCCCGATGATCGCCTCCGTCGCGTCTCCCGTGTACCCCTGGGGGACGTGCGCGTAGGTCCAGAGCGGGTTCACCCCGCCCGCCGAACGACTCGGGTCGGCCAGGTACTGCTGACCCACCAACACGAACGGCTTGTCCGGCATCGTGCCCCGCTGCACGGCCAACTCGATCGCGGCGACCTCCGCATCGGTCCCCCCGAGATGAACGGTGCCGGCACGACGAGCGACCTGCGCAGTCCAGGGGACGTCCCCTTCGACGGCGAAGTCGACCTTGAACGCGCCGGGCCCGTGCCGAAACTTGCGGTACGACCTCGCCACTCGCGACGGCAGTCGGTCGCCGAGGATGCCGGCCGCTGCCGACGGGGACACGTCGAGCATCAGCACGTCGGGGTCGAGCAGATCCGAGACGGATCGCACGCGCGTGCCCGTCTCGATCCTCCCCCCGTTCCGGCTGAGATCGGCAACGAGTGCGTCGGCAATGGCCTGTGAGCCGCCCTCGGCGACCACCCACCCGTGGGCGTGCGCACCCGCACCGAGCGCCAGCCCGATGGCACTCGTCAACGGTCGGTCGAGACGCCAGAACGCATGCGCTGCCACCCCGGTCCACAGCGCCCGGGCCTGGGGCGTACGCCAGACACGCGCCAACGTGGTCGCCGGCATCGCTGCCCGGAGGCCGAACCGAGCGAGGGTCACCGGATGCGATGGCACCCGGATCAACGGTTGGGAGATGTCGGCGAACAGGTCGTCGAAACGTTCGGCGATCGGCTCGAACACCTGTCGCCAGCGACGTCCGTCGGCGCCGAGCGACCGTTCGGTCTCGTCGAAGGATCGGTACAGCGCTCCGGCGGTGCCGTCGTCGAGCGGGTGCGCGCACTCGACGTCGGCCCGCTTCCACACGATCCCGGGAAGTTGCAGCTCCTGGAAGGCCGGGGAGGCGATCGCCATCGGGTGGGCGGCCGAGCAGTGGTCGTGCAGCAGACCCGGCGCAAGGTACTCAGAGGTTCGCGTGCCCCCGCCGACCGTGTCGGCGGCTTCGAGAACGGTCACATCGAGCCCGGCGCGCGCCAGCAGCACAGCGGCCGTCAGGCCGTTGGGTCCGCTGCCGACGACGACCGCTCGCGTCACCCGCTCACCGCGGCGGCGGGCTGCACCGCCGGTCCGCGTCCACCCGAACCCGGATACGGCATTCCCGGAGCCACGTAACCCTCGCGTGTCCATGTGACGACGTGCGGGAGCAGCCCGTTGGGCAGCCAGGGCTGTTCATTCGCGGCATCATCGTTGTGATACCAGCCCTTCTCCACGACGCCGAGTGCGGCATCGATCACGCGGTACTGCACCCGCTTGTCGAACATCGGTTGCGACTCGGTGAACACGACCACGAGTTCGCCCGGCTCGTAGTTGCAGCGCTGTTGGACGGCTTCGACCAGTCGCTCGTCGTGGCAGTGGCCGTCGCCGAAGTTCCAGCCCGTGAGCGTGTTGCTGGCGAACTCGCCGTCGCGCAGGACACGACTGTCCATGTCGGCGTTGTGGCGCATGTGGAGCGTGATGTGGGCGCGGCCCATCGGGTGCATCATGCGGAACGCGATCGCCTTCTGCATGAAGATCTCGGAGATCTCCCTGCCGAACAGCGGCTCGAGCTGGTCGATCTGGTTGTCGGCGGCCTTGACGATCCGTTCGTTGAGGCGGTCCTCCTTCTCGGAGTCGCTGAACGACCACGTCGTGGCGGCCCAGTTGCCTGCGTACTGCTTCATGCCGATGAGGAAGGAGACGTACTGAGGTTTGAACGCGCCGAGCACGATCGGGCCCAGACCGACGAACAGGACACCTGCGAGCAGCAGGGGGTGCATGTCGAAGACCCCGTAGCCGTCGCCGGCCGAGAAGTTGCCGAACAGGAATGCGGCGCAGAACATGAAGAACACGTTCCACTCGAGCGGCACCGCCAACGGGATCGTGGAGATGATGAAGGTGTGCAGCATCCAGATCGACACGATCGCCACCCACGTCAGCCACGGCCACGGCGAGAACAGCAGGGTCAGGGGCACGACGATCTCGGCGGTCGTCCCCCCGACATGCGCCAGGAAGTGGGTGAACTTCGATGGGCGCAGGTCGTTCGGGAAGTCCCGGACCGTCGCCAGGCGCAGCTTGCGGAAGACGTTCCACGGTGTGTTCTGCACCATGATCGCCACGGTTGACGGGAAACCGTGTTGGAGCTTGGACACACCTGCACCCATCCACACGATGACGATGAAGATCTTCGCGGCGATGATCGCATCGGCGAAGTCGGTGAACAACGCGAAACACAGCAGCGTGCCGACGTACTGCTCCGGTCGCGAGGCCAGGAACACGCACTTGTCACGGAGCCCCATCAGCAGGATCAGAACTGCGTACACGATCAGCGGCCAACGCGGCAGGACGCCCGCCGTGTCGCCCGGCATGCCGTCCATCGTCGTCCCCGAGAGGAACAGCATCATCACGAGCCAGAACACGATCAGTTTGTACAGTCCCGTGTCCCACGGTGTACGCCGATTGCCCTTCGTGAACGGCACATGGTTCGGATACGGCGGG
>CAXBAZ010000684.1:0-2727 GCA_963973395.1 uncultured Acidimicrobiaceae bacterium | reverse complement strand
CGCCTTCGCAGACCTCGTCCTCGTGCTGACGCCCGGAGCTCGATGCTGCATCGCCGCGCCGGCCCAGGAAAACCGGCCGTCCTGGGTCGCGCTGGAACGGGCCGGGTTCCAGCGACAGGGACCATGCCAGCCGCCGGGAGAGCCTCCCGCCTGGACCTACGTGCGGCATCGCGGTGCCGGGGCCGGCACCAACAGACCGGCAGCCGAATAGGCCGCCCGCCAGCTACGACCTCCACAATCCCCGCCTGGTGTCGCCGGTGCTACCCACTCGAATAGTGACCCGACGGCAGCAAGAGAACGCTCCATCGGTGAAGGAAACGACGAGACCGACATCGTCACCCTCCGCGCTCGCCAGGAAGGCGAGTCCGATGAGAACGCCCCCCGCCGGAGCGCCGACACGGTCAGTGGCCTGCGCAAGGCAGGCGCGCCTTCGTCATCAGCTCGTTCACGTCGTAGCCGACCTGCACGTCCGGCTGCGGGTGGTGCATCGTCTTCCACGCGACCGACCCGGTGAACTTCGTCGCCGAGTTGTGGACGACGCCGAGCCAGAACGCCGGCTCGCGCTCCACGACGACTTCGCCGCCGCGTTCGCTGAACACCAGCTGCGACACGTACGGGCGGCCGTGCCCGTCTTCGCCCTCGACGACGAGCAGGCGGGTGCCCTCGTCGTTCAGGTCACGGGTGCACAGCACGTCTGGCGCCGGCGCATCGGGCCCGGGAGCAGAGCCGGCGTGGTCGGTGGTCGCTCCGGAGAAGCCGGCGCAGTCGTCCACGGCGTTCTCGCACAGCTGCTCCATCGCACGCACGCTCTGGATGGACGCAAGGGCGACCATCTCGTCGAACGCCTGCCGCGCCTCGGTCTCGGATACGACGCCGAGTTCCGTACCTGCCTGCGGCCATGGAGGGTTCATCGCGATCATGGCCACGACGAGGGCACCGAACAAGACCGCGAGGACGACGAGCGCCCGTGCGGCACGAGGAGCGCGGTGCTTCAGCCCTCGCATGCCCGTGAGCGTGCCTGCTCCTTCGACCGATGCGGTGTAGTCGTCGTACGGAGTCGGGCGCTGCGCGATGTCGGTCCAGGGTCCGGGCATCGGCTCGCGGTCGTCGTCGGTCACGCCGACACCCGAGAGCTGGTCGAGCGGTCCCGCCCGTGGCGCTTGGCTCGGTAGTAGAGCGCCATCAGGACCTCGACGACGCCGAGTGACGCAAGCACGATGGCGACACCCACCACGGCAAGGGCGACGTCCAACCACGCTGGGCCGGGACTCGACGCGGCCAAGAACGACCCGAACACGGCGACCCATGCTCGCTCCCACCACTGAAGGTTCGGCCCGCTGCGCCTGGTTCCCACTGGCACATCCTGACAGCCGTTCATGTCGCTCTTGCGCTGGGCTCGGACTACCCGGTGCAGTCCGCTGAGGCCGGGACGCCGCCGCCGCCCGCGTCGAGTGCCCCACACGTCCGCCGTTCGATCCCGTCGGGGCCGAGAGGGTCATCGTTCCAGTCGGTCTCCACCAGCACCGACTGTTCACCCTGGACCTGGAACCCGATGCGGAACGGATGACCCTCGGTGGTGTGCGCGACGACGCTGAGCCACGCCGGGTCGCCGGCCTCGAACGCTGCGACAAGGCACCGCTGCGCGTCGTCGACCTCCTCGGTCACCGAGGTCGGGTCGTTCGACACCCGGTACGTCCCGCACGCCGTGCCAGAGCCCTCGAAGTGCCCGGGGTCAGACCCGCCGCCGATCGAGCAGCCCGCGACCATCACCGCCGACACGGCTGCGACCAGCCCCGCCGACCATCGCCGGGACGGGTGAGCGGACGGCCAGCTCGGACAGTCATCCATCGCTGGCCTGCGGTTCTTCGACGGTGACCTCTGCGCTGAGCGGTGAGGTGACCGTCTCGTTGGCGACGTAGACGGTGCGGGCGGCAGCCGAGCCAGGAGCGGCGACGACGAGCGCCACCGGATTCGCGTCCGTCGTGCAATCGGGTCCGCCGTCGTGGCCCAGCGTCACCAGCAGGTCCGACTCCACGTCGCTCTCCTCGGGCGGCGAGCCGACGAACTCGACGGTCGCCGGGCACGACCCGGACTCGACAGTGCCCACAAACAGCACCACCCCGTGCTCTTCCACCGACACGGTCGGCTCACCGTCGAAGCCGAACCGCCCCCACGCTGCGACCACCTCCCCAGCAGTGTCCGCCACCGCCACGACGGGCTCATCCGACACACCGTCCGGAAGCGAACCCGACCGGGCGAGAACCTCAACGCCGGAATCGTCGGTCGCGCAGCCGGTGACGACCACGGCGAGCGCGAGTCCAGCCAACACCCGGTTGGCCCTCATGGTCGTCCGACGCACGACACGCCCTCCCCAAGTGGCTACTCGCACGTGAACGGCGCCTCGGTGATGTCGGTCCGGCGGAACTCGACCTCGATGCCCGTGTCGCTCGTGTACGTCGCTTGGTCGTGAGCCTCGACGGCGAGCGTGCCGGCGTCGAACGGGTTGCCCCACCCTTCCGGCGGGTTCGCGTTCCCGTCGTCAACGCGGTCCGTGACCCACCAGACGCCGTCGATGGGTGCCCACTCGATCCCGCAGTGCGTGTACAGCACGTAGTCGTATGCCTCCCCGGCCTCGACGCCGGGACCGTACGGCGGGTCGCCGTCCAGGTCCATGCGAGGCGGTTCCTCCACCACCCTCGCCCGGTCGCCGGACGCAGCGTCGTCGCC
>CAXBAZ010000683.1:0-2737 GCA_963973395.1 uncultured Acidimicrobiaceae bacterium | reverse complement strand
GCACGTACCCCACCCGTCTGGCGAGGCGTTCGGTCGCCTCGACCGACGTCGGGGTGCCGGTGACGATGCAGAAGCCGAACCGGGCGACGAGGTCGAGCCAACGGCGCACGCCCGCGTCGTCGTCGATCACCTCGTCGTGCTCGACGACGGGCCAGTCGTCGACGATCGACGCGCCGTCCCACAGCACCCGCTCGGTCGCGTCGGCGTCGGGGTGGCCGGGGTCGCGATGTGCGAGCAGGAACTCGACGGGGAGGATCGACGCGGGGTGGCCGGCGTCGGCCCACTCGATCACGACCGCCCGGTCGGCGACCGTCACGGTCGACGCGCGCAGCGACGGTTCGACGTCGGCGGTGACGAGTTGGCGCTGATGGGTGTCGGGATGCAGCGTCGTCGGATCGTGCGAGTGGTCGCGCAACCAGATCCACGGGTGCTCGCCGACACCGCCGTCGGCCCAGTCGATGTGGAGCCGGTCGGACTCCGGGGTGAGGCGATCGATGCCGTTCACCGCGTCATTCAACCACGCGCGCACCCGAACGGAGCGATCCAGGTTCGCTCCGTTCGGTCGTGGGTCCTACGGTGCTGGAGGTGATGAGCGAGCCCGATCGAATCGTGTACGACGAGTTCTCGATGTTCCACGAGAACGCCGCCGAATGGGGGTTGCCGTTCGACGAGCCGCCCACGGTGACCCGTGTCGAGACGACGTTGCGCGACGGTCGCTCGCTGAGCACCTTGCGGTGGGGCGTCGGAGAGCCCGAGCTCGTGCTCGTCCACGGCGGTGCCCAGAACGCCCACACGTGGGACACGGTCGCACTGGCGCTCGGGCGACCGTTGATCGCCCCCGACCTGCCCGGCCACGGTCACTCGGGCAGCCCGGCCCCGGGTGTCGGCACCCGGCCCGATGCCAGCGCGGCCGACCTGGCCGAGGTGATCGACGAGCTGGCACCGAGGCTGTCGCTCGTCGTCGGGATGTCGCTCGGCGGCCTCACAGCGATCTCCCTCGCTGCGTCGCGCCCGGACCTGGTGCCACGGCTGCTGCTGGTCGACGTCACCCCTGGCGTCACTGGCGAGAAGGCCAAGGCGATCCACGATTTCGTGCGTGGACCAGCGACCTTCCCGAGCTTCGACGATCTGCTCGCCCGCACGATGGAGTTCAACCCGACACGCTCGGAGAGCTCGCTGCGGCGGGGCATCCTGCACAACGCACTGCAACTCGACGACGGCAGCTGGGTCTGGCGCCACCGTCGCGACGACTACACGGCGATGGGCGACACGGCGATGGGCGACACGGGCGACCCGGAACGTCGGGGCGACATCACCGCCCTGTGGAACGATCTGGAGGCGTCGTCGGCGCCGCTGACGCTCGTACGCGGGACGCGCGAGCAGTCGGTCGTCGACGACGCCGACGTCGCCGAACTCCGCCGCCGCCGGCCCGACGCGACGGTGGTCGAGGTCGACGCAGGCCACAGCGTGCAGGGTGACCAACCGATCGAACTGGCGGCGATCATCGCGGCCGCAACCTCCCGAGGGGATGTCCGATGACCGTCGACTACGCCGAGCGATTCCCGAGCTTCACGTACGACCGTCCCCGCGACGGAGTGCTGCGCGTCACGTTCGACGCCCCCGGTCTGAACTCGGTCGGGCCTGACGCCCACCGGGAGATCGCCGAGATCTGGCTCGAGGTCGACCGCGATCCCGATGTGCAGGTCGCGATCCTCCAGGGCGCCGGCAAGGGCTTCTCCGCCGGTGGCAGCTTCGAGCTGATCGACGGCATGATCAACGACTACGCCACGCGCACCCGCGTCATGCGTGAAGCACGCGACCTCGTGTGGAACGTCATCAACTGTTCGAAGCCGATCGTGTCCGCCATCCACGGCCCGGCGGTCGGGGCCGGGCTCGTCGCCGGGCTGCTGGCCGACGTGTCGATCGTCGGTCGCACGGCCCGCATCATCGACGGCCACACACGGCTCGGCGTCGCCGCCGGCGACCACGCGGCCGTGTGCTGGCCGCTGCTCGTCGGCATGGCGAAGGCCAAGTACTACCTGCTCACCTGCGACACGTTGACGGGGGAGGAGGCCGAACGGATCGGCCTCGTGTCGCTGTGCGTCGACGACGACCGGGTGCACGACGAGGCGCTCGCCGTGGCCGACAAGCTGATGGCGGTGTCCCCGTCGGCCGTGCGTTGGACGAAACACTCGCTCAACCACTGGTACCGCTCGGCCGGCCCGGCCTTCGACGCCTCGCTCGCGCTCGAGTTCTACGGGTTCGGTGGACCCGACGTGGTGGAGGGCCTCGCCTCGCACCGGGAGAAGCGACCACCGGATTTCACCGGACCCACGTCGGAGTGAGCGCCACCGGGCCGTGGGCTCGGTGGTGATGTGACCGTGACGATCAGACAGCGACGATCAGACAGATCAGACAGTGACGATCAGACAGATCAGACAGTGACGATCAGACAGATCAGACAGTGACGATCAGACAGATCAGTCAGTGACGATCAGATCGCGACGGGCTCGTCGACGAGCTTCGTCGCCGGCACGCTCTGCAGGCCGCCGGCACGGAGTTCGGCGAGCGCCGGCACCGGGTTCGGATCCTGGAAGTAGGTGTCGTCGGTGTAGTCGGGCTCGCTCGACGTGGGATCGTCGGCCCACCACGACGCCTCGAGCGCGATGCCGTTGGGGTCGGTGAAGTAGATCGAACGCATCAGACCGTGGTCGACGACATCGGTCACCTCGCTGCC
>CAXBAZ010000682.1:0-2746 GCA_963973395.1 uncultured Acidimicrobiaceae bacterium | reverse complement strand
CGACCCGGAAGTGTTGCTGATGGACGAGCCGTTCGGAGCGATCGACCCGATCACCCGCGACCGTCTGCAGAACGAATTCCTCCGTCTGCAGGGCGAGCTCAAGAAGACGATCGTGTTCGTGACCCACGACATCGACGAGGCGATCAAGATGGGCGACCGGATCGCCATCCTGGGTGAACAGTCGGTCATCCGTCAGTTCGACACGCCCGAGCGCATCCTCGCCTATCCCGTCGACGATTTCGTCGGCGACTTCATCGGTTCGGGTTCCACACTGAAGGGACTCAACTTCGAGCGGGTTCGCGACCTCGCACTCAACGACACCTTCCCGGTCGTCGACGTGAACACCGACCCCGCCGAGGCGCGCCGACGGTTCGACGCCTCACCCGAGAGGTGGATGCTCGTGCTCGATGCCGAACAACGCCCGCTCCGCTGGGTCGACGACAAGATCCTGCGCGACACGTCCAGGCCGCTCGGCGAGTCGGGCCCCGTCGTTCGTGCCACGGTGCTGCCGAACGCGACGCTGCACGACGCACTCGAGGAGCTCCTGATGTCGAACGCCGGCCAGGCGGTCGTGATCGACGAGCGCCGCCGGTACCAGGGCATCGTCGATGTCGGATCGCTCGCCGACGTCCTCAAGCGGATGCGAACCGATGCCCAGAAGCACTACGAGGACCTGGCGGCCAAGCACGCCGCCGACGACCGGGCCGCCGCACGGGCCACCGAGGTCACGTCCTGATGTCCGCCGTGGCGGTCTCCGGCACGGAGACCTCGACGCAGTCCGTACGCCCCCCCGGCGTCCGCCTCGTCAAGCACAACGCCGGGCTGTTCGTCACGCCGATCATCGTCGTGCTCGGCGCGCTCGGCCTGATCGTCTACTACCGCACCGCCGACAAGATCTTCCAGGACGAGCGTCCACTCAACTGGAGCCGCAGTCTGCGCCCCCAGCTCGAGCAGCATCTCTCGCTCACCCTGTGGTCGACCGTCTTCACGATCGCAATCGCGGTCCCGCTCGGCATCCTCTTGACTCGGCCGCGCTACAAGCGGGCGGGTGGACCGGTGCTCGCCGTCGCCACCTCCGGCCAGGCGATCCCCGCGTTCGGGCTGCTCGTGCTGGCCTTTGCATGGCTCGGCCGAGGTCCGTGGACCACGATCTGGGCCCTCACCCTGTTCACGATCCTGCCCGTGCTGCGCAACACGATGGTCGGCATCGAACAGGTCGACAAGTCGGTCATCGAAGCCGGCCGCGGCATGGGCCTCACCAAACGACAGACACTTCGACAGATCGAGATCCCCCTCGCCGTCCCCGTCATCCTCGCCGGCATCCGCACGGCGTTGGTGATCAACGTGGGCATGGCGGCGCTCGCCTTCCTCATCGGGGGCGGCGGGCTCGGGGCCACGATCAGTGCCGGGTTGAAGCTCAGCCGAGACCTGGTGCTCATCACCGGCGCGGTACTCACCGCGCTGGTCGCGTTGGCGGTCGATTGGGTCGCCGCGCTCATCGAGAAGGCGTTGCGTCCACGCGGTCTCTGACCGCGCCGCTGCGCCCGATGCATTTCCCGATCAACAACAGCAACAAAGGAGAATCCCCTCGTGAGATTCAAGCGTGAACACAACAAGGTCGCAGCGGTCGTCGCTGCGGCCGCCCTGGTCATCACCGCATGTGGTGGCGACGACGACGACACGGCCGAGCCGGCCGACACGGCCGAAGAGACCCCGGCTCCCACCGACGCTCCCGACACCGGTGACGACACCGCCGACACCGGTGACGACACCGCCGGCGAGGAAGCCCCGACCGGTGAGTGCGAGACAGCACTCGACGGCGACGACTCGGTCGAATCGCTCTCCGAGCTCGATTTCAGCGGGCTCGAGGTCAACGTGGGCTCGAAGGACTTCGTCGAGCAGTTCGTGATCGGCCAGATGGCGATCGTGGCCCTCGAGGCCGGCGGCGCCACCGTCACCGACAACGTCAACCTCGGGGGAACGGTCGTCAACCGCGACGCGCTGCTCGCCGGCGAGATCGACGCCTACTGGGAGTACAACGGCACCGGCTGGACGGTTCACCTCGGGCAGGAGGACCCGAGCTTCGACCGTGAAGAGCTGACCAACGACGTGTGCGTCATGGACCTCGCGGAGAACGACATCCGCTGGCTCGGCGTGTCGCCGTTCAACAACACCTACGGCTTCGCGACCGCCGGTGATTCACCGGCCGCCGGAGGCGATCTGCAGGCGATGATGGAGTACGTCAACGAGAACTCCGACGCCACGGTGTGCATGGAGACCGAGTTCCCGAACCGCCCCGACGGCCTCGTGCTGTTGGAGGACGCGACCGGAATGACGATCCCGCAGGAGCAGATCGAGATCCTCGAGACCGGCGTCATCTACGACGAGACCGCGGCGGGCAACTGCACGTTCGGTGAGATCTTCACCACCGACGGCCGCATCCCATCGCTCGGCCTCGACGTCGTCGACGACCCGGGCATCTTCATCCTGTACAACGTCTCGCTGACCATCCCGGACAGCGTGTACCAGCAGGCACCCGAAGCATTCGAGGCCATGGCCGACACGCTCCTGGCGCCGCTCGACAACGACACGATGGCCGAGCTCAACCGGCGGGTCTCCGATGACGGCGAGGATCCTCGCGCCGTCGCCGAGAGCTTCCTGACCGAGCAGGGTCTGCTCTGAGACAACACTGACGTCGAGCATCGACGTCGTGCACTGACGTGACGAAGGGGTGGCCACCGCTGCG
>CAXBAZ010000681.1:0-2752 GCA_963973395.1 uncultured Acidimicrobiaceae bacterium | reverse complement strand
GGCCGTGAATCGGCCGTCGACTCGATCGACGACGCGGTCGCATTCGTCAACGAACGTCCGAAGCCGCTCGCCCTGTACGTGTTCTCCGACGACGACGACATCGTCGACGACGTGGTGGAACGGACGTCGTCCGGTGGGGTCGGCGTGAACAACACACTGCTGCACATCGCGCCACCCGATCTGCCCTTCGGCGGGATCGGGCCGAGCGGCATGGGTGCGTACCACGGCCGGGCCGGCTTCGACACGTTCAGCCACCTCCGGTCGGTGTACGACCGCGGCGTGCGGCTGGATCCCTCGTTGATCTACCCGCCGTTCGGCGGACTCAAGGAACGACTGATCAGGCGCTTCACCTGATGTCGGCGGAACGGCCGGGCGTCAGCGGATCCAGGCGGCCGTGTCCGGTGGCAGCCGGCCGACCTCGTCGAGCGTGTCGGAGACCAGGAGGACTTCGCCGTCGGGGAGGGTCAGCGCCGTCGCTCCGAAGTTGACGACGCAGACGGTGCCCGAACCGCGCCTGAACGCGAGGACGTCCGAGCCGTGCTCGATCCACTCGAACGACTCGTCGTCCACCATGAGCTCACGGCGTCGTGCGAGGCCGCTGCGATACAGCTCGAGGGTCGAACCTGCCACGCCCGCCTGCGCCTCGACCGAGAGGTCGGCGAACTGCGGCGGCTGGGGGAGCCAGGGTCCTGCGTCGCCGAAGCCGAGCGAGGGGCCGGTCGTCGTCCAGGGGATCGGTACCCGGCAACCGTCGCGTCCCTTCTGCGTGTGGCCCGAGTTCTCCCAGACCGGGTCGTCGAGTACCTCGGGCGGCAGATCCCAGACCTCGGGCAGCCCGAGCTCCTCGCCCTGGTACAGGTACAGCGAACCGGGGAGTGCCATGAGGAGCAGCGCGGCCGCCCGCGCCCGCCGGAGGCCGACGTCGGGGTCGAGCAGCTCGGCAGGGCCGGTGACCGGCCAGGTGCGCCAGCTGACGTCACTCGGCAGGCCGTAGCGGCTGGCGTGACGCATCACGTCGTGGTTCGACAAGGTCCAGGTCGGGGTCGACCCGACCGACGTCGCCGCGTCGATCGCGCGGTCGATGGCACCGATCGCCGCGTCGCGTTCCCACGGCGTCGTCAGGAAGTCGAAGTTGAACGACTGGTGGTACTCGTCGGGCCGGAGGTACAGCGGCAGGCTCTCGGGACGGACCCAGGCCTCGGCGACCATCATGACGTCGCGATCCGAGGCGTCGAGCACGGCCCGCCAGCGGCGGTTGATCTCGTGGATGCCGGGGCGGTCCCAATGGGGATGCTCGGCGAGCAGCGCGGCCTGCAGGATCTCCTCGTGCACGGCGAGATCGGGGAAGTCGGGGTCCTTCACCATGCCGTGCGCGACGTCGATCCGGAACCCGTCGGCGCCGCGGTCCAGCCAGAACCGGAAGATGTCGTCGAACTCGGCGCGGACCTCCTCGTTCTGCCAGTCGAGGTCGGGCTGCGTCGTGTCGAACAGGTGCAGGTACCACTCGCCGTCGTCGACACGGCCCCAGGCCGAGCCCCCGAACACGGCCGTCCAGTTGTTGGGTGGTTCGGACCCGTCCGGTCCGCGGCCGGGGCGGAAGATGTAGCGCGCCCGTTCGGGCGATCCCGGCTCGGCAGCGAGCGCCGCCTGGAACCATTCGTGCTCGCTCGACGTGTGGTTGGGCACCAGGTCGACGATCACCCGGATGTCGTGGTCGTGGGCCTCGGCGATCAGACGTTCGGCCGCGGCGAGGTCACCGAACTGTTCGTTGATGTCGCGGTAGTCGGAGACGTCGTAGCCGCCGTCGTTGAGCGGCGAGCGGTACCAGGGACAGATCCAGATCGCATCGACGCCCAGGTCGTGGAGATACGGCAGGCGGCTCCGGAGGCCCTCGATGTCGCCGGTGCCGTCACCGTTGCCGTCCGCGAACGACCTGGGATACACCTGGTAGACGACACCGCGCCGCCACCAGGGGACCGCGGCATCCGTGGTCGTCGCGGCCCCGTTGACTGGATTCGTGTTCGTCACCCGCCCAGTATGCAAGCGTTTCCAGCGCGAGGACCAGTCGTCATCCGATCGCGCCGTCCCGCCCTTCCCAGAACGGTTCTCGCAGCTGGCGCTTGAGCACCTTGCCGGGACCCGACTTGGGGAGCGGCTCGGCGCGGAACTCGACGGACCGGGGCAGCTTGTAGCCGGCGATCAACGGCCGACAGTGGGCGATCAGCGCCGCGGCGTCGACATCGGCGGGTGCTCCGTCGCGCAGGACGACGACGGCGTGGACCGCTTCGCCCCACCGGTCGTCCGGGATGCCGAACACCGTCGCTTCGAGCACCGCCGGGTGGGTGTAGAGCGCATCTTCGACCTCGGTGCAGTACACGTTCTCGCCGCCCGAGATGATCATGTCCTTGGATCGGTCGAGCAGGAACAGGTAACCCTCCTCGTCGACCTGTCCGACGTCGCCGCTGCGGTACCAGCCGCCGCGGAGCGCCGCCGCGGTCTGCTCGGGCTTGTTCCAGTAGCCCGACATGACGTTGGCCCCCCGGATCGTCACCTCACCGGGGCGCCCGACCGGCGCGGGGGATCCGTCGGGCTCGCGGATCACCACCTGGCAGCCCATCACCGGTTGCCCCGCCGAGCGGCCACGGTCGTGATCGATGAGTTCCACCTCGTCGGCGAGCCCGGTGATGATCGGTGCCGTCTCGGTGGCGCCGTAGAGGTGCACGAATCGTGTGTCCGGGAAGGCGGTGATGCC
>CAXBAZ010000680.1:0-2753 GCA_963973395.1 uncultured Acidimicrobiaceae bacterium | reverse complement strand
CCGGGTTCGGGCACGGAGTGACGCGGCAGCGTGGCGGATTGCGGATCTGCTGCTCCGTCATCCAGTTGTCAATGCGTCGTTCGTCGCGACCGAACTCGATGTCGCACCGCGGAATGTGTACCGGTCGCTGCAACCCCTGATCGACGCCGGCGTGCTCGTCGAGTTCACCAGCCGCAAGCGCGACCAGTTGTGGCGCTCTCCGGACGTCCTCGCCGCCCTCGACGCGTTCGCGGCCCGTGCCGGGCGGCGCCAGCACCCGGTCGTGTAGCCAGCTGTCCCCATGGCACCATGGGCTCGTGGATACTCCGACCCCTTCCGAGCGGACGCCCCGCGAGGTCCTCGACGATCACCTGTCTCTCGCCGCGTCCGGCGACTGGCGAACCGACCTCGAGCGCAACGTCGCAGACGACATCGTGGTACTCACCGGGTTCGGGCTCTTCCGGGGGCGTGACCAGGTGCGTGTGCTTGCAGAACTCCTCGCGGCGCAGTTGCCCGAAGCGAGCTTCGAGTACACGACGGTCCTGGTGCACGACGACGTCGCCTTCCTCGAGTGGACAGCCGACGGACCCACCACACGGGTGCGGGACGGTGCCGACTCGTTCGTCATCCGCGGCGGGAAGATCGTCGCCCAGACCATCCACTACACCGTCGAGATCACCCACGACGACGATTGAGATCACAGTCCGCAGTTTCCGCGCTCGCAACCCGGACTGCTCCGCGGCGCGCTGCTCGCATCGCGCTGATCCGCAACGACAGGGGCGCACTCGGGCGCGACTCAGGCGAGGCTGACGAGTTCGAGCCAGTCGTCGTTGAAGTAGTCGAGGTCGCCGTCGGGGAGCAGTAACACCTTGGTGGGGGCGAGTTCGGTGACGAACTCGGTGTCGTGGCTCACGAAGATGATGCTGCCCTTCCAGCCCTTGAGCGCATCGGCGACCGATCGACGTGAGGGCGGGTCGAGGTTGTTGGTCGGCTCGTCGAGCAACAGCAGGTTGTTCCGGCCCACCATGAGCATCGCCAGCGCGAGCTTGGTCTTCTCTCCCCCGGACAGCGATCCGGCCTCCTGGAACACCTTCTCGCCGGAGAGGCCGAACATGCCGAGCAGGCCACGCAGCTCGGTCTCGGTCAGATTCACGTTCGGTGGCATGTCGGCGCGGATGTTGTCGAGCAGCGTCCTGTGCCCGTCGAGGTTGTCGTGCTCCTGGGCGTAGTACCCCGCCTCGACCTGATAACCGAACTCGAAGAACCCGAGGTCGGCCTTCGTCTCACCGGCGAGGATGCGCAGCAGGCTCGTCTTGCCGGCACCGTTCAGACCGAGCACGAGCAGTCGTTCGCCACGTCCCAGATCGAAACCGACGTCCTCGAACACGGGCGACCCGTCGTAGCCCTTGCAGAGGCCGGACGCCTCGATCACCGTCTGGCCGCACGCCGGCGGATCGGGGAATCGGACTGTGATCGTCTTCCCCGCCTTCGGCGCATCGACCTTCTCGGCCTCGAGCCGGGCGATGCGCTTCTCCACACTGTGCGCCTGCGCTGCCTTGGTCGCCTTCGCTCCGAACCGGTCGACGAACTTCTGCATGCGCGCGATCTCGCGCTCCTGCTCGGCGGCCTGCTTCGTGAGCCGCCGCTCGTCCTCCGCTCGCGCGTTCACGTACTGGCTGTACGTGCCCTTGTACTCAACGATCGTGCCGACCGCGGTCTCGGTGGGGCGGTCGAGGTGCAGCACTCGGGTGATCGCCTCGTCGAGCAGCTCGAGGTCGTGGCTGATCACCACCAGCGCACCGCGGTACTGCCGCAGGAACCCCATCAGCCAGGTCTTGGCGTCGACGTCGAGGTGGTTCGTCGGCTCGTCGAGACACAGCACGTCGCTGCCCGCGAACAGGATGCGCGCCAGCTCGACGCGTCGACGCTCACCGCCGGACAGTACGCCGATGCGCGATTCGATGCGATCCTCGCCGATGCCGAGCCCGGCAGCCAGCGAACGGGCCTCGCTCTCGGCCGAGTAGCCGCCGCTGACCCGGAACTGCTCCTCGGCGCGGGTGTACCGGCTGACGTTGCGCTCGTCGGGCGTCTCCTCCATCGCGATCCGGAGCTTCTCGATGCGCACGACCTCGTCGTCGATGCCACGCCCCGACAGCACGTGCTGGATCGCCGGACGCGACTCGGACGCCCCTTCGATCTTCGGATCCTGCGGGAGGTAGCCGAAGCCACCCTTGCGCAGCACCTTGCCCGCGGCGGGCTCGACGGCACCGCCGAGCACCTTGAACAGTGACGTCTTGCCGGCGCCGTTGCGACCGACGATGCCGACCTTGTCGCGGGGCATGACGGTGAAGCTGGCGTCGGCGACGACGAACCGACCACCCACTTCCACCGAGAGTGCCTGCGCTTGGAGCATCGCACCAGGCTACGGTCGCGGGCGATGACGGCCACGGTGTCTTCTGCAGCGACGTCGACGGGGTCTTCTGCAGCGTCTTCCAACGTCCGGGGCGCACGATCGTCGCTCGTCGCCCCGATCGCGTGCGGCTGCTGCCTGTTCGCCGGCGCCGCCTACATCGGCGTGAACGACCCGTCACAGGGCGGCGGGTTCCTGCCGTGTCCGTTCCGATCGTTGACCGGATGGTGGTGCCCGGGCTGCGGGCTGACCAGGGCGACCCACCACCTGATCCGTGGCGACATCGCGCAGGCGCTGCGATTCAACCTGTTCGTGGTGGTGGTCGTGGCCACGATCGCCACCGCGTGGACCGCGTGGTTCCTGG
>CAXBAZ010000679.1:0-2756 GCA_963973395.1 uncultured Acidimicrobiaceae bacterium | reverse complement strand
CCTCGATCATCTCCTACACGACCCGGGTCGCCGACTTGGACTCGTTCATGGTGCCGACGATCTGCCCGACGAAGTAGTTGGCGAGCTGGTTGGCGCCGGTGCCTTCGTGGTGGGCGGCCCGGTCGATCCGGCGGATGGCGCTGTCGATCAGGATCGGTTGGAGCGGCATCCCGAGCGGATCGGGGGTGTCGGGGCGGTCCCACTCGTCGGTCCACGCGGTCTTCAGCTGCCGGGCGTGTTTGCCGGTGCGCGACCGCGACCGGATCGTGTCGGCCGACGTGGCGTGCAGGAACTTCTGCTTGACCGCGGGGTGCGTCTCGGCCTCCTCGGTGGTCAACCACACCGATCCGCACCAGACACCCTGCGCTCCGAGCGCCATCGCCGCGGCCATCTGGCGGCCGCGGCCGATGCCACCGGCGCCGAGCACCGGCGTGTCGCCGACGGCATCGACGATCTCGGGAATCAGCACCATCGTGCCGATCTCCCCGGTGTGACCGCCCGCCTCCGAACCCTGGGCGATGATGACGTCGACGCCAGCGTTCACGTGCCGTTCGGCGTGCTGGGCGGCGCCGGCGAGTGCGCCGACGAGTCGGTCCTCGGCGCGGACACGTTCGATCATGTGGGCCGGCGGCGGACCGAGCGCGTTGACGATCAGGCCGGGTCGGTGGGCGAGTGCGATCTCGAGCTGCACGTCGGCCCGACCGGCGGAGAACGGGGCGTTGTCGCCGCCGCCACCGACCAGTCCGCTGCGGCCCGTGTCGTCGGGGAGTTCGGGGACGTCGTACCGGGCGAGGATGTCGTCGACGAACTCTCGGTGTTCCGTCGGGATCATCGCGATCAGGTCGTTCATCTTGATACCGCCCGCGTCGGAGCCGGCGTACTTGGCCGGCACGATCAGGTCGACGCCGTACGGGCGGTCGCCGATCTCGTCCTCGATCCAGTCGAGGTCGATCTCGAGCTGTCGATCGCTGTGGCCCACCGCGCCGAACACACCGAGCCCGCCCGCCTTGGACACCGCCGCCACGACGTCACGGCAGTGGGTGAACGCCACGATCGGCACGTCGATTCCGAACATCTCGGTGATGGCGGTCTGCATGCGATCGACGGTACCAGCCGGTCGTGATCGGTACCCGGCCGGAGGTGACCGGGGGGTCGGGATCGACAGGTTGACAACGGTGATGTCGGTATGACATCATGATGACATCACCACGACATCACGGTGACGCCACAGTGGCGCCACGGTGATGTCGCCGAGGACGACCCGAGGAAGACGAGGACACCATGCACGAGAGCCATCCAGATCTGGTCAGGATCATGCACGACGAACGATTCCGGCGCCTGCGCCGCGATCGTGACCGCGACCATGCCCGGTCGCGGCGCCGAGCCGTCGCGAGTCGGCCGCGGAGGGAGCGCTGACCGATGCAGGTGCAACCCGTTCTCAACGGTCTCCGTGCCTCGCTCGAGAGTCAGCGTTCGCTGGCCGGTGGCGATGGCGCCATCGACGACGCCGTCGCATGGCTGGCAGAGGCGCTCGGCCCCGCACTCCGGATCGCGGCGCTCGACTTCGCCCAGCAGGCCGCCGCCGAAGTCGCAGCGCAGCTCGACGATCGCACCATCGACGTCGTGGTGGTCGACGGTGACCCGACGTTGCGCGTCGCCGACGCGGCGCCGTCGGCGTCCGGCGAGTCGCCGAGCGAGGAGTTCGACGCGCGGATCACGTTGCGGCTGCCTCCGTCGCTCAAACACCTGATCGAAGACGCCGCCAGCACCGAAGGTGGCTCGGTCAACGGGTGGGTCGTCGACGCGCTGAGCAAGCGAGCCGCTCGGCCCGACGGGCGTGGTCGCCGTGTCACCGAGGGATTCGACCTGTGAGGGCGGACCTGTGAGTGTGTCGGCATGAACCGCCACGAGGAGTTCACCGTCGGTGATCGTCCCGCCGCGTCGATCGAGATCCGATCGGGCGCGCTCGAGGTGCGCACCGGCGATGTCGGTCATGTGCGGGTGTCGCTCGACGGACCCGACGTCGACCAGTGGGCCGTCGCGCAACTCGGCGATTCGATCTCGGTCGAGCCGCCGTCACGCGGCGGTTGGCGGACCCGGTCGACCCGCGTCCTCGTCGAGGTGCCGGTCGGCGCCGACGTCGACGTGCGGTCGGCGTCGGCCGACATCACGCTGTCCGGCGACTTCGGGGCGACACGGATCAAGTCGGCCTCGGGCGACGTGCGCGTCGGAACGGTCGCCCGGCTCGACATCGACACGGCGTCGGGTGATGCCACCGCCACCGCGGTCGGGGCCGTCACCTCGTGCAGCACGGCGTCGGGCGACGTCGATCTCGGCCGCGTCGGCGGCCGACTGACGGTCAGCACGGCGTCGGGTGACGTTCGAGTCACCGAAGCCGACGACGACGTCGAGATCGGCAGCGCGTCGGGTGACGTGCGGGTCGAACATCGCGGTCAAGACGATCTCCGGCGACGTCGTCGTCGGTCTGCCGTCCGGAATCCGGGTCGAACCCGACATCACCACGCTCAGCGGTCGGACCCACCTTCCCGAACCCGCGCGGAACTCGGGTGCCGAGTCGACTGCCGAGTCGCGCCGGATCGTGCGTCTCGGCCTCAAGACCGTGTCCGGCGACATCACGATCCGACGGGTCGACGGGCGGTGACCGCCCACTAGGTTGCTCGCCGTGCAACTCCCCCTGGACGGCATCCGCGTGATCGATCTCACCTCGGTCGTGATGGGTCCGGTCGCGACCCAGA
>CAXBAZ010000678.1:0-2756 GCA_963973395.1 uncultured Acidimicrobiaceae bacterium | reverse complement strand
GTCTTCGTTGTAGGTCAGTTCGACGTTCTGCGCCTCGCTGAATGCTTCCAGCGCGCCGTATCCGCCCTGGGTCTTGCTGTAGGCGACACCTGCGCCCACGAAGTACCCCAAACTGACGATGATCAGAAACGCTCCGAGTAGTCCGAGTGGCTTCCTCAACATGACAACCCCTTTCATATGGTTCTCGAGTTCGGTTCGTGATCTCGATCACGAACTGATGCACTCAGTGTGTTCTGATACCGCGACGATCGTCAGGGCACAACGTCCCGAAAGACCCGGGACTCACTCGGGACCCGCGCCGGCATCCTCCGGGCGCGGGCGCGGGCGCGGGCGCTTCGCCTCGGCCGGGAACCGTGCCAGGGCATAGCGTTCCGCGCATGTCAGAAGCGTTCATCGTCGAAGCCGTTCGCACACCCGTGGGTCGCCGCGGCGGCGGCCTCTCCCAGATCCATCCGGCCGACATCGGCGGCCACGCCATCCGCGCGCTCATGGAGCGTTCGGGCGTCGACCCGCACGCCGTCGACGACGTCGTGTTCGGTTGCCTCGACACGATCGGACCGCAGTCCGGCGACATCGCCCGCACGTGCGGTCTGGTCGGCGGGCTGCCCGAGCACGTCCCCGGCGTCACCGTCGATCGGCAGTGCGGTTCGGCGCAGCAGGCGGTGCACTTCGCCGCCCAGGCGGTCATGTCGGGAACGATGGACGTGATCGTCGCGGGTGGCGTGCAGAACATGTCGCAGGTGCCGATCACGTCGTCGTTCACGCTCGGGCAGGAGGAGGGCTACAACCCGTACACGAGCTCACCGGGCTGGCAGACGATCTACGGCGCGGGTGACGTCAGCCAGTTCGTGGGCGCCGAGATGATGGTCGACAAGTGGAATCTCACTCGCGAAGAGATGGAGGCGTTCGCGGTCGAATCGCACGAGCGTGCATTGCGGGCGCAGGCCGAGGGGCGCTTCGACAACGAGATCGTGCCGATCGCGGGCGTCGAACGCGACGAGGGCCCGCGTGAGCCGAACTGGGACAAGATCCGTTCGCTCGCCACCCTGACGCCCGACGGCCAGATCACCGCCGCCGTGGCGAGCCAGATCTCCGACGGCGCGGCGGCGATGCTGATCATGAACGAACGTGCCGTCGAGGAGCACGGCGTCACGCCTCGCGCCCGGATCCACCACATGTCCGTCTGGGCCGACGATCCGATCATGATGCTGTCCGCCCCGATCCCGGCGACGCAGCGAGCGCTCGCGAAGACCGGCTTGACGGCGAGCGACATCGACCTCGTCGAGATCAACGAGGCGTTTGCCCCGGTTCCCCTCGCGTGGCTCCGCGAGACCGACTTCGAACACGAGCACGTCAACGTGAACGGCGGAGCGATCGCACTCGGGCACCCGCTGGGTGCCACCGGTGCGCGCCTCATGATCACGTTGCTCAACGAGCTCGAGCGCACCGGCGGTCGCTACGGCCTCCAGACGATGTGCGAAGGTGGCGGCCAGGCGAACGTCACCATCATCGAACGCCTCTGACGGTTGGTGCCAGGCACCAACCGTCAGACCTGAACCGGAGGAGAACGTCATGAGTGGCATCGGAGACATCTGGCGGCAAGCCGCGGCGAAGTGGACGGAGGTTGTCGCTCAGGTCACCGACGACGACTGGGACAAGCCGACCACCTGCGACGAGTGGACGGTGCGCGAGCTCGTCGACCACGCCATGCACTGGCAGGCGATGGGCGGTGGCATCGTCGGTGCCGGCACGACGCCCGGTGACGACTGGGCCACGATCGCGCCGAAGCTGTCGGCGGCGCTCGACGACCCAGGCAACCTCGAGGGCAACGCCGAGGCGATGGGTGGGATGCCCAAGCAGCAGGCCGCCGGTCTGCTGGTCGGCGACCTGGTGATCCACGCCTGGGATCTCGCCCGCTCGATCGGCGCCGACGACACCCTGCCGGTCGCGCCCGTCGAAGCGACGCTGATGGGTCTCCAGCGCATGCCGCAGGAGATGATGCGCTCGTCGGGCATGTTCGGCGAACCGGTCGAGGTCGCCGACGACGCCGGCCCGCAGGATCGTCTCCTGGCCTTCACCGGTCGGACACCCTGATCACGACGCACGTCGTGAAGCCGCGACATGGTGACCGTTCGACGCGCGACCCACCAGGACGTGCGGCGGATCGCGCGAACTGCGAGCCGCGCGTTCGTCGACGACCCGGTGATGCGCTGGATGATCCCCGACGACGCCGAATACGAGCAGCACCACCAGGTGTTCTTCGGCAACATCGCCCGCCGCTGGCTCGCCACCGATTCGCTCTGGTGCACCGACGACGTCGTCGCGATGGCCGGATGGGTCCCCCCTGGGCGTCCCGAGGTCGAACCCGCGGGGATCGTCCAACTCGAACACCCCGAGTGGCGGTTGGTGCGCTTCGCCGCCTTGCGTGACGCGATGCAACTGAACACGCCCGCCGAACCGCACTGGTACCTCAACATGCTCGCAACCCACCCCGACTGGCAGCGACAGGGGCTCGGGGGCGCGCTGATGGGTGCCGTGTTCGAGGATGCCGACGCAGCCGGGTTGCCCTGCTACCTCGAGACCGAGACCGAGGTCAACGTCGCCTACTACCGGCGTCACGGATTCGAGGTCCGCTCCGAGTGGGACGTGCGCACCGACGACAGTGTCGGCCCCCACATGTGGGGCATGCTGCGACCGCCGCGCTGACAGCGCAGGTGGCCCGCGGGCGCGATGCTGCATCTCGACGGCGCCACCTG
>CAXBAZ010000677.1:0-2760 GCA_963973395.1 uncultured Acidimicrobiaceae bacterium | reverse complement strand
TCATGTCGGCGGTCGTGGCCGAGCCGCCGAGGTCGGGGGTGCGGACGTCGCCGTCCGCGAGGACGCGCTCGATCCCCGACATCAATGCCGAAGCTGCCTCGGGCTCGCCGAGGTGATCGAGCATCATCGATGCCGACCACAGGGCACCGAGCGGATTGGCGATGCCGCGGCCGGCGATGTCGGGGGCCGAGCCATGGACCGGTTCGAACATCGACGGGAAGTCGCGTTCGGGGTTGATGTTGCCCGCCGGCGCGATGCCGATGCTCCCGGCGATCGCGGCCGCGAGGTCGCTCAGGATGTCGCCGAACAGGTTGGAGGCGACGATCACGTCGTAGTCCGCCGGTCGCAGCACGAGCTTGGCGACGAGGGCGTCGATGTGCTCCTGGCGCCAGTCGATGTCGGGGTGGCCGGCGGCTCGCTCGCTCACGATCTCGTCCCAGAACGGCATCGTGTGGACGATGCCGTTCGACTTGGTCGCCGACGTGAGGTGACGGCGACGACGGGTGGCCAGCTCGAACGCGTAGTCGACGATGCGGGTCACACCGGCACGGGTGAACACGGCTTCCTGCACCGCCATCTCGTCGGGGAACCCACGGTTGATGCGCCCGCCGATCTCGCTGTACTCACCCTCGACGTTCTCCCGCACGACGACGAAGTCGACCCCGTCGGAGTCGCGCAACGGGCCGGGCAGGCCCGGCATCACCCTGATCGGTCGGAGGTTGACGTACTGGCGGAACTGTCGCCGGATCGGGATCAGCAGCCCCCACAACGACACGTGGTCGGGCACGCCGGGCCAGCCCACGGCACCCAACAGGATCGCATCGTGGCTCGCAATCTGCTCCAGCCCGTCGGCCGGCATCATCGAGCCGGACTCGGCGTACCGCTCGCATGACCAGTCGAACGTGTCGAACGTGAACGCGAAGTCGCCGCGAACAGCGAGTACGTCCAGTGCGTCGATGGCGGCTGGGATCACCTCGTTCCCGATCCCGTCGCCCGGGATGACGGCGATGCGGTACTCGTGTCGATCGGTCACGACGCCGGCGCTCCGCTGTCCCTCGGGTGGGTCGGCCGGTTGACGGCGAACCTCGGGGTGCCGACGAGCGCGGCCACGACCTCGGCGGCGCCTTCGAGCCCGGCGGCCGCACGCGCTTCGGCGGTCTGGCCGGCGAGGTGCGAGTACACCACGATCCCGGCGACGCCGCGCAACGGGCTGTCGGCGGGCAGGGGCTCGTCGCAGACGACGTCGAGCGCAGCTCCTGCGAGCCCGCCACCGCGGACCGCCGCCACGAGCGCGGCTTCGTCGACGATCGGGCCGCGTGCCGTGTTGATCAGGGTCGCGGTCGCCTTCATCGCCGAGAACGCGTCGGCGTCGAACAGGTCGCGGCTGCGTTCGGTGAGTGCGGTGTGGATCGACACGTAGTCGGAGTATCGGAGAAGCTCGTCGAACTCGACGAACCGGACGTCGTCCGCCGCGGGGCCCGATCGTTCGTCCGGCGGGACGCGCGTGGTGCACAGCACGTTCATGCCGAACGCCCGCGCCAGCGGCACGACGGCTCGCGCCGTGGCGCCGTAGCCGACGAGCCCGAGCGTGGCGCCGCGCAGCTCGTGGCCGTCGTGGCGCGGCCACTCCCCTGCCGCCACCCCCGACGCGCTCTGAACCAGGCCGCGAGCGGCGGCGAGGAGGAGCCCGACCGTGTACTCGGCCACGGCGCTGGCGTTGATGCCCGGGAGGTTGCTGACGGTGATCCCCAGCTCGGCAGCAGCGTCGACGTCGACCGAGTCGTAGCCGACGCCGGTCCGAACGACGGCGCGGAGCGACGGAGCCCGCCTCAGCACGTCGGCGGTCATGGGTTCGTTGGCGATCAGTGCTGCGTCGACGCCCTGCAGCGCGGCGACCAGCTCGTCGGGGTCACGCCGTCCTCGCATCGGGGCGTGCGAGGTGATGCACCCGACACTCCGGAGGTACCGGTCGACGTCGTCGCCCGGCACCAGGTAGTCGGTCGTGATCAGCACCCGCGGCGCGGGTCGTGCCGGAGTACCGGACGGCATCGGCATCAACCGACCGGCGGTGCGACCGTCAGGTTCCGGAGCGGGATGTGCTGTTGACCCGCGTGTACGTCGCGGTCGAGCACCGAACCGGAGGCGAACCGTCGTGGGAACGAGACCTTGACGACCCGGATGTTGGGCATGCGGAAGATCTTCACCAGTTCGGGGTCGACCCGGTAGGCCGCCCCGACCCGCTCGGGGGTCAGCACGCCATCGGCGGCGATGCGGTCGAACGATTCGTCGTCGTCGCAGAACACGTCGAGCGTCTGCCAGAACGGTCCCGCGTTCTTCGAGCGGACGAGTTCGGCGACCTCGCCGATCGTCGGGGTCGCACGGTCGGACGTGGGTGTCGTGGCGGGTGTGGTGGCGGGACGGTGTGTCATGGTGCGCTGACCTCGATGCGTGACAGGTCCAGTTCGTCGTCGAGCTCGACGACGTGCTGGAGGACGAACTCGTAGACCGGACCCCGCGGGGTCTCGGCCGGGGAACCGGCGAAGGCGAAACTGGGCAGGTCGCGCATCCACGGCCGGGGCATGTGCAACAGGTACGGGTTGGCGTACTTGGCGATCGCCGTCGCCGCGACCTGGTCGGCTGCGGTGGCGATCATCAGTAGCCCGACCTCACGCGGTGGCGAGTCGTGTTCGGGTTCGAGGTCACCGAGGATCGCGTTCGCGCCGTAGCAGCGCATCTCGATCGAGAAGCTGTCCGGCTCGA
>CAXBAZ010000676.1:0-2761 GCA_963973395.1 uncultured Acidimicrobiaceae bacterium | reverse complement strand
TCCCCGATCCGGTCCGCCGGTTCGGTGAGTATCCGCACCAGCTCTCCGGTGGCATGCGCCAGCGGGCGATGATCGCGATGGCGCTGATCTGCGAGCCCGAGCTGCTCATCGCCGACGAACCGACGACCGCCGTCGACATCACGATCCAGGCCCAGCTGCTCGAACTCCTCCACGATCTCAACGCGCAGCGCGACACGGCGATCCTGTTCATCAGTCACGACATCGGCGTGATCGCCGAGATGTGTCGCGAGGTCGTGGTGATGTACGCGGGCCAGGTCATCGAACGAGCCTCGGCCGACGAACTCCTCGAGCGACCCGCTCACCCCTACACCAGTGGCCTCCTGTGGGCGGTGCCCCGGATCGGGCTCGGAACCGAGGAGCTGTACGCGATCAAGGGTCGGGTACCGGTGCCGAGCGCCATGCCGTCCGGTTGCCGATTCCATCCTCGCTGCGACTTCGCGACCGCGAGCTGCGCCTCGAATCACCAGACCCTCACGTCGCTCGAGCAACCGGGCCGAGCCGTGCGATGCGAACGCACCCACGAGCTCCAGCTCGCCGGCGTACCCGAGACCAGCGACACAGCACCGACCGGAGGCATCCGATGAGCACCGCTGCGAACATCAGCGTCGACCTGGTCGACCTGAAGGTCCATTTCGGTGGTCGGCGCGGCAAGCCGCCGATCCGGGCGGTCGACGGTGTGACGTTGACGATCGGGCGCGGTGAGACCGTCGGCCTCATCGGGGAGTCCGGATCCGGCAAGTCCACGATCGGGAGGGCCGTGATCGGGCTCCTGTCACCGACGAGTGGTCAGGTGTTGATGGACGGCGTAGACGTGTGGAAGCTGCCACGCCGGGATCAACAGTCGTACCGGTCACGGATCCAGGTGATCTTCCAGGATCCGAGCGAGGCGCTCGACCCGCGGATGACGGTCGCCGCGAGCATCGCCGAGCCGCTGCGGATCCGTGACGGGCGCAAGCGCGACGAGCACCGTCGCATCGTCGACGACCTCCTCGACAAGGTCGGACTGGACGTCAGCCACGGCGACCGTCGGCCGCACCAGCTCTCGGGCGGCCAGAAGCAGCGGGTCAACATCGCCCGGTCGCTCGTGCTCGAACCCGATCTGATCGTGTGCGACGAGGTCGTGTCGGCGCTCGACGTGTCGATCCAGGCCGAGATCCTCAACCTCTTCGCCAAGCTGCAGCGCGAACGTGACCTCGGCTACCTCTTCATCTCCCACGACCTCAGCGTCGTCGCCCACGTCTCGCACCGGGTGGCGGTCATGTATCTCGGCAAGCTGGTCGAGGTCGGTCCGACCGATCAGGTCATCCGGAAGCCGCGCCACCCGTACACGCAGGCACTTCTCGCGGCCCAACCGCAGGCCGTGCCGTCCTATCGCCGCATCCCTCGTCCGACACGGCTGACCGGCGACATCCCGAGTCCGGCTGCTCCGCCCAGCGGATGTCGGTTCAGGACGCGTTGCCCCTACGCACAGCCGAGATGTGCCGACGAGGTTCCCGAGTTCCGCGAGTTCGACGACGGACACCGGGTCGCGTGCCACTACCTCGACGAGATCGCCACGGGCCGACTGGCCCCCGAACCGGCCGTTCCATCCACCACCGATCTGGCTGCCCTCGGGCAGTCACACCACTAGCGACAACCAACCACGAGGGGACATCAATGCAACCACGACCAGCACGCACACTCCGGGGGTCACGACGGTTCGCCGCCGTGTTCGCCGCGACGGCACTCGTCGTCGCCGCCTGCGGCGGCGATGACGACAGCGCCGATGCGCCGGCCGACGCGCCGGCGACGGCCGACGAGCCCGCCGGCGACGAGCCGGCTTCGGCCGACGAGCCCACCGGTGACGTCACCGGCGACTCCGACGAATCCGGCGAACCCGCGGACTCCGGGGACGGTACGTCCGACACCACCGCGGTCCCTGCCGACGACGGATCACCACAGACCGGCGGCATCCTCCGCGTCGCCCACATCAACGTGCCGTCCAGGCTCGACCCGCACCTCGCGACCAGCGGCTTCGACCACTATCTGCTGTATCCGATGTTCGATCGTCTGATCGACTTCGACCCGTCCACGATGGAGCCGATGCCGATGCTCGCCGAGAGCTGGGAGTACGTCGACGACCAGACCCTGGTGCTCCAGATCCGCGAGGGTGTCACCTTCCACGACGGCACGCCGCTCGACGGCGAGGCGGTCAAGTACAACCTCGAGCGGGGCCTGAACCACCCGGATTCGGCGGTGTCGGCCGACCTGTCGAGCATCGAGTCGGTCGAACTGACCGATCCGATGACCGTCCAGCTCAACCTGGGTCAGCCCGACTCGGCGCTCGTCCTGAACCTCAGCGACAAGGGCGGCATGATGGTGTCACCGACCGCGGCGGAGGAATTGGGCGACGACTTCCTGAACCAACCCGTCGGCGCGGGACCGTTCGCGTTCGCCGAGTACGTCACGGGAGAATCCCTCAGCCTCGATGCGTACGACGGGTACTGGAAGGACGGGTTGCCGTACCTCGACGGGATGGAGTTCACGATCTTCGCCGACAGCCGGACCGCGGTCAACGCACTCGTGTCCGGCCAGGCCGACTTCGACACGACGGTCGACGTCCCCGACGCCGAACGGATCGAGAGCGAAGCCGGCTACCAGCTGATCGAGTCGAAGACGCTCGCCATGAACCGGTGCTACCTCCGTCTCGGCGAGGGTCCGTTCGCGACCAAGGAAGTCCGCCAGGCCCTGAACTTCGGCA
>CAXBAZ010000675.1:0-2764 GCA_963973395.1 uncultured Acidimicrobiaceae bacterium | reverse complement strand
CAACGCGATCGTCGAGTGCTGGCTCCGACTCGAGACCATCGTCGAGGACGCCGGGGTCGGCCACGACCCGGCCCTGACGGCCGCCGAGTTCACCGCCGACGTCCTCGGCCGGTTCGACGTCGATCCGGCGGCCACGTCCCGACTCGCCGCGCTCTACCGAGAGGCACGCTTCTCCACCCATCCGATGGCCGAGGTCCATCGGCAGGAGGCGATCGCTCTGCTCGACGCCATCCATGCCGGCCTGCGGACGACATCCCGATCGGTGGCGACGCCGTGAACGTGCGCCCGATCGCGACGATCCTCGGAGTCGTGGTGGTCGTCGAAGCCGTTTTGTTGCTCACCGACACCGGGCCGAACGTGTGGCTCGTCGGTGCATCGATCTGGTTCGCGACCACGATCGACCGGATCGCTGCTCGCCCTGTGCCGACACCGCCGCCACCGTCGAACACGACCTGGTTCCCCGACCTGCGCACGACGACGCTGCGCCAAGCGTTGGCGACCGGCAGCAACGACGAGCGGCACACCCGACGCCTGCGCGAGCAACTCGTCGCGATCATCGACGACGAACTGCTCACGGTGCACGGCGTCGACCGGCGCGCCGACCCGGACGCGGCACGTGCCGTACTCGGCCGAGAACTCGCCCGGTTCGCCGACGGCACCGATGTCGGGGCACCGCTGACACCGCGTGACGTCACCCGCATCGTCACTCGCATCGAAGCACTCGACACCGAACGAACCGGCACCGGACGAACCGGCACCGAACGAATCGGCACCGAACAGATCTGACCCCGGAGGTCCCATGCAACGACTCGAACTCGCCGACGTCTCTCGGCTCGCCGCCGAAGTTCTCGACGAGGTCGAGGTCGCCGTCGTGGGTAAGCGCGACGCCCTGACCGTCGTGCTGGCGGCGATCCTCGCCGGCGGCCACGTGCTGCTCGAAGACTTCCCCGGCCTCGGCAAGACGCTGGCGGCACGTTCGTTCGCGCAGACGCTCGGTCTCCGGTTCTCCAGGGCCCAGTTCACGCCCGACCTCCTGCCCGCCGACCTGACCGGATCGTTCGTGTACGACCAGCGGGCCGGTGAGTTCGCCTTCCGGCGCGGCCCGCTGTTCACCGGCCTGCTGCTCGCCGACGAGATCAACCGCACGCCGCCGCGTACACAGGCCGCGCTGCTCGAAGCGATGCAGGAGCACCAGATCACCGTGGAGGGCGAGACGTTCGTGCTCGACCAGCCGTTCCACGTGCTCGCCACCGCCAACCCCGTCGAGTACGAGGGCACGTACCCGCTGCCCGAGGCGCAGCTCGATCGTTTCATGCTGCGCACCAGCTTCGGGTATCCGACCGCCGACGAGGAGTGGGACGTGCTCCAGCGGCGGATGGAGCGGCAGCAGGAGGATCAGGAGCTGCGCCAGGTCACCGACGCCCACACGCTGCTCGCGATGCAGGCCGCCGTCGAGCGGGTCACCGTGGACGAGAGCGTCGGCCGATACTGCGTCGCGCTCACGACCGCTACCCGCTCGCACCCGCACACGCTCATGGGGGCCTCGCCGCGCGGGGCGCTCGGGCTGCTGCTCGTCGCCCGTTCGATGGCGGTGATCGCCGGACGCGACTACGTCACGCCCGAGGACGTCAAGACGGTCGCCGTTCCCGTGCTCGCGCACCGGATCACCGTGAAACCCGAACTGTGGATGAGCGCGGTGACCGGCGAGACGGTCGTCCACGACGTGCTCGGATCGGTGCCCACACCGTCGGCCCGCGAAGCGATCGCAGCCGACACCGAGCCGTCCGACACCGAACCGTCCGGCACGGTCGGCGGCGACCGACCGATGAGCAGCGACCGATGAGCCCCGACCGATGAGCCCCGACCGATGAGCGAGATACCGACCGCCACCTGGCGTCCGGCGACGGCCGGCGCCTGGCGCCCGACCGTGGCGTTCGTCCGGTCGTCGCTGGCGGCGATCGTGCTCGTGACCGTCGCCCTGCTGACCGAGCGACCCGACCTCCTCGTGCTCGGCACACCGTTCGCGATCGTCGCCGCCTGGTCCGCGGCATCGCGTCCCCGTGCCCGGCCGACGCTGACCGACCGGTTCGGCAACACCACCGTGCGCGAGGGCGACGCGACCACCTGGCGCGGCCGCGTCGGCGAGGCCGACGGCTGCGATCTCGTCAGCGCCCGCATGGAACCGGCCGTCTGGCTCGATCACCGCGTCGGTTCTCGCGCCGACCAGGGTGCCGTCGCCGTGCCGGTCGTCGACGGCCGCGCCGAGATCGGCATCGTCGTACGGTCCACACGGTGGGGACGCCGCCTCGTGGCGCCGGTCCAGCTCGTCGCGTCGAGCTCCTGGGGATCGTTCCAGAGCTCGATGTCGACCACCCACGGCTCGCTCACGACGCTGCCCCTGCCCGCCCTGTTCGACACGGCGGCACCCAGGCGGCCCACCGACGGGCTCGTCGGCCTCGAACGTGCGACCCGCCGGGGCGAGGGCAGCGAGTTCGCCGGGGTGCGCGCTTTCGGTACCGGCGACCGGATCCGACGCATCAACTGGTCGCGCTCGTTGCGCTCCGAGCAGCTGCAGGTGAACGCCACCTGGGCCGACCAGGACACCCACGTCGCGCTCGTGGTCGACGCCGGCGACGACTACGGGCTGAGCGAGGGCATCGACGGTGCCGCATCGAGCCTCGACACCGCCGTGCGCGCCGCCGGCGCGATCGCCGAACACGCCGGCCGCCGTGGCGATCGCATCTCGCTGCGCGTGTTCGGCACG
>CAXBAZ010000674.1:0-2765 GCA_963973395.1 uncultured Acidimicrobiaceae bacterium | reverse complement strand
TGACCGCGCCCCGCGTGGAGACCGTCGAGCAGTTGACCGGCCGCCTCGCTGCCGACCTCGCCGACTACCAGGACGCCGCATACGCCCAGCGGTTCATCGACCGGGTCGCCGAAGCCCGTCGGTCGGAGTCCGCTGCCGATCCCGAGTCGACCCGCTTCACCGAGGCCGTCGCCCGCCATCTCCACAAGCTGATGGCGTACAAGGACGAGTACGAGGTGGCCCGCCTCGCCCTGCTCGACGAGTCGCAGCAGCGCTACGAGGGGGTCGGTGGACCCGGCACGGCCGTCACCTATCGCCTGCATCCGCCCGTCCTGCGCGCGCTGGGGATGGACCGCAAGATCGGGTTCACGCGCACGGCGACACCGTCGTTCACGGCGCTGCGCGCCATGAAGCGTGTGCGCGGCACCCTGGCCGACCCGTTCCGGTGGGCCGAGGTCCGCAAGATCGAGCGGGCGATGATCCCCGAGTACGAGCGGGCGCTCGCCACGCTGTGCGCCGGACTCACCCCGGGGAACATCGACGAGGCCGCCGAGATCGCCGCGCTGCCCGACCAGGTGCGAGGTTACGAGCACATCAAGCTGCGCCGCGCGGCCGCCTACCGTGGCGAGCTCGCCGAACGCGTCGCACGTTTCACTTCGCGCTGCCCCCCGCCACACTGGCGAGTCATGTCGATCTGGACCGTCGTCTTCTTCGTCGTCGGCATCGCTGCTCTCGTGCTCGGCGCCGAGGTGCTCGTCCGGGGCGCTGCACGCCTCGCGGCACGCACCGGCCTGTCGCCGGTCGTGATCGGCCTGACGGTCGTCGCCTTCGGCACCAGCGCCCCGGAGCTCGCCGTGAGCGTCGGCGCTTCGTGGCGTGGCGAGACCGACCTCGCCGTCGGCAACGTGGTCGGATCGAACATCGCCAACATCCTGCTGGTGCTCGGCATCTCGGCGGCGGTCGGCGGTGGGCTCGTCGTCGCCCAGCGCATCGTCCGGATCGACGTGCCGATCATGCTGGGGCTGTCGGTCCTGGTGTTCGTGCTCGGCCTCGACAACCGGTTGAGTCGCGTCGAAGGCATCGTGTTCGTGGGCCTCCTGATCGGCTACATCACGTGGACGGTCGTCAGCACCCGTCGGTCCACGGCGGCCGCCGTCGAGGTCGAGTACGACGAGGCGCTCAGCGCCGACCGACTGCGCGAGAGTTCGGCGTGGGCCGACATCGGGTTCGTCGTGCTGGGCCTCGTCCTGCTCGTGGTCGGTTCCCAGGCCCTGGTCGAGGCGGCCACCGACATCGCACGCGCACTCGACGTCAGCGAACTCGTCATCGGTCTGACGGTCGTCGCGATCGGCACCTCGCTGCCCGAGGTCGCCACCTCCGTACTCGCCGCCGTACGTGGCCAGCGCGACCTCGCCGTCGGCAACGCGATCGGGTCGAACCTCTTCAACATCCTCGCCGTGCTCGGTGTCACCGCCGCGATCTCCCCGAACACGCTCGCGGTGCCCGACGGCGCACTCTCGCTCGATCTGCCGGTCATGATCGCCGTCGCGATCGCCTGTCTGCCGATCTTCGCCAACGGCTACGCGCTGCTCCGCTGGGAGGGCGTGCTGTTCCTGACGTTCTACGCGGCCTACCTCGGCTGGCTCCTCGTCGACGCCGCCGACCACCAGCTCAAGGACAGCTACGCGGTCGGGATCCTCGGCTTCATGCTGCCGCTCAGCGTGATCACGCTGGTCGTCATCGCCGTCCGCGAGCGCCGATCGAGCTGATCATTCACGGGTCGATTCGACCGCGTCCGGCCCGGGCGAGAGCAGCGCCGCACCGGCGATCCCCGCACTGTTGGCCATGGTGGCGACCACCACTTCGCAACCCGCATCGATCCGATGCAACCACTTCTCCGGCTTCTTGCTCGCCCCACCACCGATGATGATCAGCTCGGGCGAGAACAGCATCACGATGTGACGGAGGTAGTGATCGACACGGTCACCCCACGCTGCCCAGCTCAGGCCCTCGCGGTCGCGGGCGCTCGCTGCGGCCCGTTTCTCGATGTCGGGCCCGTCGAGTTCGAGGTGACCGAGCTCGGTGTTGGGCACCAGCACACCGTCGACGAAGAGCCCCGAACCGATGCCGGTCCCGAACGTCAGGCACAGCACGACACCACTGCGGTCGCGGCCGCTCCCCCACGTCATCTCCGCGACGCCGGCTGCGTCGGCGTCGTTGAGCACGGAGACCGGCGCCCCGACGGCCTCCGTGAAGAGGTGATCGGCATCGATGTCGATCCAGCTCTTGTCGATGTTGGCCGCGCTCCTCACGATGCCCCTGGTGACCACCGACGGCATGCAGATACCGACCGGGCCGTCCCAGCCGTGGTGGTCGACGAGCCGGCGCACCACCTCCGCGAGCGCGTCGGGCGTGGCGGGCTGCGGGGTGTCGATGCGATACCGGTCGGCCGAGAGCTGCCCGGTGGTCAGGTCGACCGGAGCGGCCTTCATCCCGCTGCCCCCGATGTCGATCCCGAACCCGTGCTGACGTGCGCTCACGACCGGACACGGTAGCGGGCGGTCGTCAGGCCTTGGCACGGGTGGCGCGCAGGATCGGGTCGGCCGCGGCGAGGGTGCGGTCGGCCAACCGCATCGTCATCCCGGCCGCACCCGGCGTCCGCGAGTCGACCAGGTTGCCCATCACCTGCAGCGTGATGTCGGCGATCCGGTGGGTGCCGACCGCGAACCGGAGCCCGGTTCGCATGAGCCGCGGGTGCCCGATCAGGAACGCGAATCGGCGACCGG
>CAXBAZ010000673.1:0-2771 GCA_963973395.1 uncultured Acidimicrobiaceae bacterium | reverse complement strand
AGGCGACCGGTTTCAGCGGATCCGGAAGCGGGGAGGGCCGACGTCGGTCCATCCGATGCGGGCCGCCCGATGGCCGGAGCCGGCGAGGTCGGCGAGCACCTCGCTCGTGTGCGCCTTGTCGACACCGAAGACGAGCCCACCCGATGTCTGCGCGTCGGCGACGAGGAGCTGGCGGTCGTGGTCGTGGTCGTGGCCGTCGGCGTCGAGCAGCTCGCGACCCCACTCGAGGTTCCGGACGCTGCCGCCCGGCATCACACCTTCGCCCGCCAACTCGACCGCGCCCGGGAGGAACGGCAGTGCGTCGAACTCGACGGTGACGCCCACGCCGGACTCGATCGCCATCCGTCCGAGGTGGCCGAGCAGACCGAATCCGGTGACGTCGGTGCATCCCGTCGCCCCTCCGGCCACCGCGACCCGGGATGCCCGATCGTTGAGCCGGGTCATCGACGCGATCGCGGCCTCGACCGACTCGGCCGGTGCCTGGTCACGCTTGATCGCGGTGGTGATGACCCCGACACCCAGCGGTTTGGTGAGGATGAGATCCTGACCGGCCCGGAGCCCGGCATTCGTGAGGATGCGATCGGGATGTACCTCACCGGTGACCGCCATGCCGTACTTCGGCTCGGGGTCGTCGATCGTGTGCCCCCCGACGATGACGAAGCCGCCGGCGGTGGCGACGTCCTGACCGCCCGCGAGCACCTCGCCGAGCAGCGACATCGGCAGTGCGTCGACGTTCCAGCCGACCAGGTTCAGCGCGAACAGGGGCCGTCCACCCATCGCGTACACGTCGGAGACGCTGTTGGCGGCGGCGACGCGGCCCCAGGTGCGCGCATCGTCGACCACCGGGGTGATGAAGTCCGCGGTGGAGACCAGCGCGCGCTCGTCGTCGAGCCGCCACACGGCGGCGTCGTCGCCGGTGGCGGTGCCGACGAGCAACTCGGAGGGACGATCGGTCTGCAGGTCGCGCACGACGTGCGCGAGCTCGCCCGGGGCGAGCTTGCAGCCTCAACCGGCGCCGTGACTGAACTGTGTGAGACGGTGGGTGTGGGGTTCGTCCATGGTTCCTCTGTCGGTCGCAGCCTACGGGCCGCGGCATCGCAGGTTTCGCGTGGTGTGTTCACGTGGTGTGTTCACGTGGTGTGGCGGACGGGATCCTGACTCGGTCCGGGGCTCGTTTCTCGGACGCGGAATCGGGTAGTCCCCGACGTATGAACTCGATCCACGACACCACCACCTTCGACCTCGCCGGTGGCTACGAGATTCGCCGCCTCGGCTACGGCGCGATGCAGTTGACCGGCGACGGCGTGTGGGGCGAGCCGTCCGACCCGGTGACCGCCAAACAAGTGCTGCGTCGCGCCGTCGAGCTGGGGGTCAACTTCTTCGACACCGCGGATTCGTACGGGCCGGAGGTCAGCGAACGGCTGATCGGCGAAGCCCTCACGCCCTACGCCGACGATGTCGTGATCGCCACCAAGTCCGGCCTCGTCCGGCCCGGGCCGGGGAAGTGGGAACCCAACGGTTCGCCCGATCACATCCGCACGTCGTGCGATCGCAGCCTCGCCCGCCTCCAACTCGACCGCATTCCGCTGTATCAGTTGCATCGCATCGATCCCGACGTGCCGGTCGACGAGTCGATCGGCGCGATGCTCGAGTTGCGGGAGGCGGGAAAGATCGACCAGATCGGGGTGTCCGAGGTGAGCGTCGACGAGCTCCGGCAGGTGCGCGAACTGTGCGACGTGGCGTCGGTGCAGAATCGTTTCAACATCGCCGACCAGGACGACTGGAGCGACGTCGTCGACGCATGCGCCGCCGACGGCATCGCGTTCATCCCGTGGTTCCCGCTCGGTTCGGGCGACCTCGGAGCCACGGGCGAGGCACTCGATGCCGTTGCCGCTGCACACGACAGCGACCGGTACGCCGTCGCTCTCGCGTGGCTCCTGCACCGGGCACCGAACGTCGTACCGATCCCGGGAACCAAGTCGCTCGACCACCTCGAGAGCAACGTCTCTGCTGCCCACCTGGTCGACGAGATCACCGACGACGAGTGGTCGCGGCTCGACGCCGCCGCCGGCTGAGGCGGGTGGGTCAGTCGAGCAGGTAGCCGGATGCGTCCCCGATGAGGTGGGCGGGGGTGAGTGCGTAGGCGTCGAGTCGGCCGTCGGTGCCGAGTTGGAGGATGGCTCCGTTGGGACGGACGTCGCCTGCGGTGAAGGCGTTGATGTTGGACGTGGTGGGCTGCGGCTCGCCCGTGGGCCACAGGGTGACGAAGCCGGGGGCAGAGCTGACGTACGTGAGGTTCATGATGACGCCGCGGGCAGTGGCCGGGATGCCGCCGACGTTTGCGATCTGGGTGGTGATCGTCGTGTCGGCCGCGATCTGACCCTTGGGCCCGTTGGCGGGCTCGTCGGGCCGGGTGTCGAAGAGTCGTGTCGGTGAGATGGGCACGAACAGCCCGGCGGTGCTCGATGGCGCCGAGTCGTCGGTGACGTAGCCGAGCACGTCGGCGAGCGCGTGCGTCGACGACAGCGCGTACAGACGGATCGTGCCGTCGGCGCCGATCGGGACGATGACCATGTTGGCGACGGTTTCGCCGGCGGAGTTGAGGTTGATGGAGCTGGTGTCCGGCCGGTCGCCCTCCGGCCAGGCGGTGACGAACGAGGGGGCGGTGGATTCGGTGGCGGTGAGGTTCAACACGACGGCGTCGGCGCCGGTGGGTGGGACGCCGGCTTGGCCGGCGACGTCGATGACGATCGTTCCGTCGGCAGGTATGG
>CAXBAZ010000672.1:0-2792 GCA_963973395.1 uncultured Acidimicrobiaceae bacterium | reverse complement strand
CGCCGACGCGACCGGTACGATCGGGCGTATGGCAACGATCGACCCCGATGAGATGATCGCCCGTTTCAAACAGCGTGCGTTGGCGGTGAAGCAACGCCCGCTGCCGCCGGTCGCCGGCGAGGAACGACAGCAGTTCATCAACCAGGCGAAGATCGACTACCAGGACTTCGCCATCATCGGCGACGCGACGGCGTCGATCGACGACGGCATCCTGACGTTTCGTGTCGACCTCCGCCCGGAGGGCGAACGGGACTGATCCGGGTGCCGCCCGGAGGTCATGTTGTCCGGTCGGCGCCGTCGGCTGATATTCTGTTGACCGCTGCGGACGTGGCTCAGTTGGTAGAGCATCACCTTGCCAAGGTGAGGGTCGCGGGTTCGAATCCCGTCGTCCGCTCCAGGAAAGGCCCTGGTCAGAGTACATCTGATCAGGGCCTTCGTCGTTCTCGACAGCAGTGGATTCAACTAAGTCGTTAAACTTCTGCGAGTTTGCGCTACCGTTTCGGCATGACCAACTCTGCGGATGCGGAGGGCGGGCGCCGAAAGGGCGGCGTGAAGGCGGTGCGTGAAGGGGTCTGGCGCGTCGACGTCGAGTTGCCACGTCAGGAGGGTGAGCCGCGCCGCCGGGTCTCCAAGACGGTCAAGGGCTCGGAGCAGGATGCCGAGGCTGCCCTGGCGGCTCTGCAGCACGACGTTGCGAAGGGCGGGCCGAACACCCGCCGTGCGAAGCGCTCCGGTGGCCCGAGGGGCCGTCGGCGCCAGCGCGGCTCCGGCGGGGTGACCAAACTCGGCCACGATCGTTGGCTGATCGGCCTCGAAGGGGAGACCGACCCCGTCAGCGGCGACCGTCGTCGACACACCAAGGTCGTGTGGGGCTCGCGCGACGAAGCCGAGGCCGAGCTGGCCCTTCTGCGGATTCAGCTCACCGTCGGCAAGCTCCCGTCCGGGACCCGGGCTCGCGACGTGGCTGCCGCGTGCGAGAGCTACCTCGGTCAGGTTGGCACCGAGCGTTCGACGGTGCGCGTCGACCGAAGCGCCTGTGCCCAGATCTGTGCGACGCAGCTTGCGGGTGGCGGCACGCTCGGTCGGGTGCAGCTTCGAGAGCTCGATTGGAAGCTCGTCGAGTATGTGTTCTCGGTCTGGGGTCGAAGGCTCAAGCCGTCGACGGCTTCCCGCTACGCCTCGACGCTCTCCAAGGTGATCGAACATGCCAAGCGTGAGAGCTGGATACTCACCAACCCGGTGAAGGAGGCGCGCAAGCCCAAGGTCCCGTCGCACCGGCCGGAGGTTCCGCAGCGGACCGATGTGACCCATGCCCTGACGACTGCTCGCAAGATCGACCTCGCGACCTACGCCTTCGTGCTCGGCGTCGCGTCGATAGGGTGCCGGCGCTCAGAGCTGCTGGCGCTCAGGATCGGCGATCTCGATATCGAGCACCGTGTCGTCACGATCCGAGGCTCCATCGCCGACGGTGGCCCGGGCACCGGTACCTACTACAAGGCAACCAAGCGCGACGACTGGCGCGATGTTCCGATCACCGACCAGTTCGCAGTGGCACTGACCGACCTGTTGGAGGATCGCCGGAAGCACGGCGGTGGCGATATCGAGCAGCTGCCAGAGGCCTTCGTGTTCAGCGACTCGGTGGACGGTTCGACCTGGTGGCGCCCAGACACGACGACACGGCGATGGTTCGCAGCGCGCGGTTCGAGCGACGTCACGTTCGCAATGCTTCGCCGGTTCGTGGCGACGGAGCTGCTCGACGTGACCGACGGTGACTACCGCACGGTTGCGTCGATCACCGGAAACAGCGAGGAGACCTTGCGTCGGTGGTACGACGCCGGGCCGAACTTGGCGAAGAAGACCGCTGTCCTCAGCCGCGCCGACCTGTAGCTGTCCGGCGACGACGTCATCTGACGTTCAGAGCGGCTTCGATGGCCCGAGCCGGCACGACGATGCGGCGGCGGTAGCGGAGCGACGGCAGGTCACCCGACTTCACGCAGGCGTAAGCGTGTGAGCGTGATATGCCGAGAATCGCCGCTGCCTCCTCGACCGAGAAGGTCTGCCGGGTGGTTGATGTTGCGTTCATAGCCGACCACCGTCGAATGGCCACCACACCGTCTACCACCCTCTCTTCCACCCCGCCTCGTTTGAGGAGAGCGGACTGCGATCCAACTCCCGGTGCCTGTCGGTCCCCCGCCACTCGTCAACCTGGGGCCGCCGTCACTCCGCCGAGTCGCAGGTTCAGCCCAGGTCGATGCACTGCTTGCAACGCCGATGGCCACCGGTGCCGGGCACACGGTTGCGCGCCGGGATCTGCTGTCCGGTCGGGCAGTCCTCGTGATCGTGGTAGTCGTCCGGATCGGACGGATTGCTCGAGTGATACGGGTTGACCTTGCTCATCGGAATCTCCTTCTGGCCGAGTCCTTCACGACCGAGGCCATGATGCGCGCGGGGTGTCACAGTTGCCGACGAGGGCTCCGCCCAGTCAGCTCGGTGCGACCTCGATCGTTGGTGGTTCGGCCGCCGGCGCCGGGCGGCCGCCGTCGAGGGCCACGGCCGTCGCTATGACGTGTGTCTTCAGCTCTTCTGGGTTCAGGGCAGAGAGTTGGCCGGTGGTGTGGAGCTTGGCCAACTCGTCGATCAGCCACTGAGGTTGGCTGGTGAGGGTGTCGTGGGTGAGGGTATTGATGCGGGCGTCGCGTGCGTGGTCCCAGGGTGTCTTGCGGTAGCGGTTGAAGGTGCGGTCGACGCGCTTGGTCTGGCGGGCGGTCTGGAGTTCGGCGGTGACGTTCACG
>CAXBAZ010000671.1:0-2793 GCA_963973395.1 uncultured Acidimicrobiaceae bacterium | reverse complement strand
CGTCTGTCATCGTCTCCGCCGTCTTCTGGGGGAGTCCGAGGTAGCCGTCGAACAGCGTCGCCCCGCGCACCTCGAGTCCCCCGATCGTGGCGCCGTCGTGCTCGACGGTCCGGCCCGTGTCGTCCCGCACCCTGGTCTCGACCCCGGCGATCGGCACACCGACCGACCCGGGACGACGCTCGCCGTCGGCACGCGTGCTCAGCGTGATCAGCGTCTCGGTCATCCCGTACCGCTCGACCGGCACCTGCCCGGTGAGGGCGCGGAGCTGTTCGAACACGGGCTCGGGGAGCGCGGCGCTGCCGGACACCAACAGCCGGGACGACGCGAGGGCACGGGCGTGCTCGGGCTCAGCGACCAGCCGCGACCACACGGTCGGCACACCGAAGTACATGGTGCCGCCCGCTTCGGCGTAGCGCTCGGCCGTCGGGCGTCCTGTGTGGTGGAGTTTCGACCCGACCCGCAGCGCGCCGAGCACACCCAGGATCAGACCGTGCACGTGGAACAGGGGCAGCCCGTGTGCCAGCGTGTCGTCGGGTGTCCAACTCCAAGCGTCGGCCAGGCCGTCGAGACCGGCTGCGATCGCGGACCGGGGGATGACGACCCCCTTCGGCAGTCCGGTCGTACCCGACGTGTACATGATCAGCGCCGCTTGACCGGAGGGGGTCTGACCCCCTCCGGGCGCGGCGGTCGCGGTGCGGTCGATCTCGACGACCGGGAGGTCGATCTCGGGCCACTCGGGGTCGCCGAGCACCAGTGCGGCGCCCGAGTCGCGCAAGATGTGCTCACGCTCCATCGGTCCGGCATCGGCGGGGACCGGCACGACGGGCACTCCGGCCCGCAGCCCCGCGACGACGGCGATCACGGTGTCGATCGTGGCCGTGCCCCGCACCGCCACGGCCGGCGCGCCGGCGATCGCTCCGGCAACGACGTCGGCGCAACCGGCGAGCCGCTCCCACGACATGGCGTGGCCGTCGACGACGACGGCGTCGGGGTGGTCTCCGTACAGCCCGTCGAGGCTCGGCAACAACGTCATCGTCGAATGTTGGCACGCCGGACCGAGCATCCGCGATCCAGCCTTCGGCTGCGCGAACGCACCGACGTGGAACTAGACCGGGGCCATGCCTGAACTCGAACGCCGCCCGCTCGGAACGTCGGGCATCGACGTGTCGGTGATGTCGCTCGGTTCGTGGCGTACGTTCGAGCGCATCCCACGTGAGCTCGGCGTGCAGATCATGGAGGCTGCGCGCCACGCCGGGATCGACTTCCTCGACGACGCCCGCTACGACGACGAGACCGGCCGGGCGCCGATGGCGACCGGCTACTCCGAGGTCGTGTTCGGCGAGCTCTATCGACATGCCGGATGGACGCGCGACGAGGTCACCATCGCCAACAAGCTCTGGTGGGAGCACTGGCCGCGCGAGGATGCCGCCGCCGAGCTCGACGGGTCGCTCGCCCGCATGGAGCTCGAACACGTCGACGTGATCTATGCCATCCGACCGCCCGCCGAGCTGCCGATCCCAGAGTTGGTCGAACAGGTCGCGCACCTCGTCGAGTCGGGCCGCGCCCGTACGTGGGGCACCGGGATGTGGACGGCCGCCCAACTCCACGCGGCGATCGACGTGTGCGAGGCAACCGGCGCACCCCTGCCGTCCTGCGCGCAGATGGCCACCAGCCTGGTCGATCACTCGGGACCGGACGACCCGGAGATGCTGGCCGCACTCGACCGGGGCGGCATCGGCCTCGTCGCCAGCTACGTGCTGGCCGGGGGCACGCTCACCGGCAAGTACGCACACGAGACCGACGGCCGCGCAGCCGCGGACGACTCCACGGTCTCCGCCGCCGGCAAGGACGTCGGCGAACGCGTCGCAGCGATCGCCGAGGAGTGGGGTGTCCCGTCGAGTCACGTGGCGTTCGCCTATGCGTTCTCGCACCCGCATCTCGCCAGCGTCGTGTTCGGTGCGACCTCGCCGGCGCAGCTCCGCGAGAACGTGGCCGCCTGGGCGACGTTCACGACGCTGACCGCTGAGCAGATCGGTGTCGTCCGCGCGTTGGCCGTCGACGATCCACGCTGACACGGATCGACGACACGGGTAGATGACACGGTCGATGACACAGAATTTTCCATGGACAACGAAGGATCCGTGTCATACACTGGAGGCATGTTGCCCGCCGACGAAGCCGAGCCCACACGCGATCCGGTCCGCGACCCTCGCCAGGCGCGGTTCGACGAGCTGATCGACGCCGACGAGCGCATCGAACCGCGCGACTGGATGCCCGACGAGTACCGCAAGACGCTCGTCCGCCAGATCGCACAGCACGCCCACTCCGAGATCATCGGCATGCAGCCCGAGGGCAATTGGCTCACCCGGGCTCCCTCGCTGCGTCGCAAGGCGATCCTGACCGCCAAGGTGCAGGACGAAGCCGGCCACGGGCTCTACCTCTACGGCGCCGCCGAGACCCTCGGCACGCCACGGGACGAGTTGCTCGACCGCCTCCACACCGGACGCCAGAAGTACTCATCGATCTTCAACTACCCCACGCTCACCTGGGCCGACGTGGGTGCCATCGGCTGGCTGGTCGACGGCGCCGCGATCATGAACCAGGTCCCCCTGTGCCGCTGCTCGTACGGGCCGTACGCCCGGGCGATGGTCCGGATCTGCAAGGAAGAGAGCTTCCACCAGCGCCAGGGGTTCCAGATCATGCTCGATCTTGCCAACGGCACGCCCGCCCAACAGGAGATGGCCCAGGCCGCACTCGACCGGTGGTGGTGGCCGTCGATCATGATGTTCGGTC
>CAXBAZ010000670.1:0-2796 GCA_963973395.1 uncultured Acidimicrobiaceae bacterium | reverse complement strand
CACGGGGCAGCTCAGCGGAATGAAAGGGAGCGAAGCGACGTATCCGCTGAGCGCCTGGAGCGTGAGCCGCCAGGCGAACTGCGACCAATCGTCACGGGGCAGCTCAGCGGAATGAAAGGGAGCGAAGCGACGTATCCGCTGAGCGCCCAGGCACAACTCGCAATCAGCCGAGGTCGGGCCAGCGGCGCTTCTGGCGTCGCCGCAGGCCGGCGGCGCCGAGCTTGCGGCGCTCGCTCAGCTCCCACTCCCGACGCCAACCGTTGTACTCGGGGCCGGTCAACTTCGGATTCGTGCCGGTGGCGGCCCGCTTGGTGGCTGTCCAGTAGTCGGTGATCGCCTCGTCGCCGAGGCGCGTGACGGCCGCCTCGATGCGGGCGTTGAAGCGGCGGGTGTTCTCGCCGTCGGACGGCCGCAGCGGTGTCCCGAAGATCACCCGGGTGCGACCGGGCTTCGGTCGCTTCATGCCCTTCCCGAAGATCGCGCCGGTCCCGTCGATGAAGACGGGCACGACAGGTGCACCGGTGCGAGCCGACAGGTAGGCGGCGCCGCCCTTGAACTCCTGGCCCCAGCCGTCGGGGGAGCGTCCGCCCTCCGGGTAGATCAGCAGGCTGTGGCCGTCGGCGACGAGGTCGCGGAACATGTCGCTCGACTTGCGCCCGGTGAGCTCGCGGTCGATCGGGATCGCGTTCAGGGTCAGCGCCGACACCGCCGCCTTCCACTGCTTGTCGAAGAAGTAGTCGGCCGCCGCGGCGACGACCAGCTCGCGCCGCCAGCACATCGGGATCGAACGGATCATCAGGCCCGTGTCGACGTGGCTGTGGTGGTTGGGCGCGAAGATCACCGGCGGTGTGTCGTCGAGCCGCATCAGGTCGGCGAGCCGGTCGACGCCCGTGACCTCGGAGTTGGCGAGTCCCGCCACCATGAGTCGCAGCGGACCCTCGGTGAACACGCCGCGTACGGCTCGGGCGACCGGGGAGCGGGCCCACTCGGTGTCGTAGTCGGCGCCGAGCTTCGACGGCTCGACCGGCACCGCGACGCCCTTCGGCACGTTCGGTGCGCGATACGGGAACCCGTACGAGCGCAGCGGGCGGGCGGCCTTCTGGACGGCGCGCTCGACCTTGCCGACGGCGCGCTGCCCGCTCGCGAGGTATCGGTCGATCGCTGCCATGACTCAGACCACGTCGGCGACGAGCACGCTCGGCACGTGGAGGTGGGAGATGGTCGGGGTCCGGCCGACGACGTCGCTCGCGATCTCGAACGCGTCGTCCATCGTGCTCGCCGGAGTGAACCCGAGGCGGCGCACGGTCGACGGGTCGCCGCCGACGATGATCACCTTGCCGGCCCACTGCTGGCCGTGGGCACCCCAGTACCAGGCGTAGAACGGGTGCACGCCGTGATAGGCGTTGCCGGTTCGGTAGAGGTGCCGGTACCACTCGTCCTCGGCGTACTTCTTCTCCCACTTCTCGCTCATCACGACCGGGTCGGTGGTGTCGGCGAGCACCTCGTCGAAGAAGTCGATGTAACTCGGGTGGTGCACGGGATTGAACTCGCGGTACGTCGGGTGCGTCATGATCACGACGCCGCCTTCGCGCACCAGCGGCTTGTTGCGGTACATGTTGAACAGGTACCCGAGGCCCATGCACATCACGAGGATCGGGTTCATGATGCCCTCGGGGTTGTACGGGCTGATGAACGGGATGCCCATCGTGAGGATGTCGGTCTGGCCCTCGACCGGCACGAGGTGCTGGGCGTGCACGTGTTCGAGGGTGCGTTCGTGCACCGACGGGGTGAACCCGGCCTGCACGCTGGTCATCGCGTACGGCGCCTCGATGCCGTGGAAGATCTTGCGGGCAACACGGTTCGGGGTTCGGTCGAGCGATTTCTGCGTGCCGAGGAACAGCGCTCGGTCCTTCACCGTCCATTCCCACTCGCGCTTGGAGAGGAAGTCGAACGGTGACGGGAACGCGTCGTTGTTGATGGTGGTCTCGACCGTGAAGATCTTGGGGCCGTGGTCCTGCAGCACCTTGCCGAGCCGCCACACGCTCTTGTGCAGGTCGGACTTGTGGCGATCCATCAGGCTGCGGGTGTTCTGCAGCGTCTGGGGGTTGTGGTGGAACGCCAACGATCGATAGCTGGCGACACCGGTCGTGATCGACTTCCAGCCGCCGTCCATGGCCACTTGGTTGACGTTGGCGTAGACGACGAGGTCGGAGTCGGCGACCCGCTTGTTGATCTCGAGTACCTCGCCCCGGTCGGTCTCGCCGATGACGGTGAGGTTGTCGTGGTCCTCGGCATCGTGCTGATAGAGCATGCCGCGGGGATGGAACGCGTCGAAGATGCGGTCGCCGAGCACGTGGCGCAGTTCGTAGTCGTGCATCCGGCGGTGCAGCCCGAGGGCGGCGATCAGGTGGATGTCGTCGACCCCGGCCTCGGCCGCCATGTCGAGCACCGCTTCGATGATGCGTTGGCGCGAGTCGGGCCGGCGCATCTTGGGCAGCGAGAGGCTGGCGTCGTCGAAGCAGATCGTGAGCTTCATGTCCGGTCGCAGCAGCGCCGGGAGCGGCTCCATGTCGATCGGGTTCAAGAGTGCATCTCGGATGTGACCGTCGACGTCGTCGAGGCCGGGGAGCGGCTCGGCGGGGTAGATCACACGGCTGCGGTCGGCCGGCAGCTTCTCGAGACTGAAGTTCTCACCTCGCCAGAACAGGATGGGCGGCGTCGAACGATCGACGTCGAGCACGAATCCGGGGCGGGGCATCAGGCCGAGAACCTCTCCATTGCGAGTTGTGTCAGGCA
>CAXBAZ010000669.1:0-2800 GCA_963973395.1 uncultured Acidimicrobiaceae bacterium | reverse complement strand
GTTGCCCGACACCTGCACGAGGGTGGGCGGCAGCCCGCTCAGGTCTCCGAACAGCGGGGAGACCGCCGGATCGGCGGCGTCGTGCTCGCCGAGGTACCAGGCTGTCGCACGGCCGACCGAGGCGGGCAGGATCAGGATCTCGGTGTCGGCGTTCGCGACGTGGCTGGCGCCGTCGCCCGTCAGGTCGAGCCAGGGGCTGAGCAACACGAGGCACGCCGGCATCTGGAGCCCTTCCCGGTGCGCAGCCTGGAGCACGGCGACCGACAACCCGCCGCCCGCCGAGTCGCCACCGACCGCCAGCTGTTCGGCCGGCACCTGTTCGAGCAGTGCACGGTACGCGGCGAGTCCGTCCTCCACGGCGGCGGGGTGCGGGTGTTCGGGCGCCAACCGGTACGAGGGCAGATGGACCGACGCCGACGACGCCTTCGCGATCCGGCCCGCGAGCGCTCGGTACATCTTCGGCGAACCGAACACATAGCCACCGCCGTGGAACATCAGGACGGCCCGTTCGGTGCCACGTGACGCCTTCGGAGCGACGGTCAGTCCCGCGCGCCCGCCCAGGACGGTCGGCGACGTGGTCACCCCGACGCATGGTGCGAGCAGTGCGTTGGCCCGACCGGTCACCCGGCGCATCCCGTCGGGGGTCGTCGCACCCGCCAGTCGTCGTCCGATCTGACGGACGATCGGGCGCTGGAGTCGGGCGACGAGGCTGGCGATGACGACCTCCCGGGTCGGTGCGTGCCCGCCACCGTAGTACGTCGTGCACTCCCACCCGACCGACGACGACCGGCGCGGCGCCGTCGGGAGGACGGGGCGTCAGAAGTACTCGGTGGCGATCGTGAACACGGCGTCGACGTGGGCGACGATCTCGGCCTCGGACAGCGTGGGCCCGAGCTCGACGGTGATGCCGACCCCCGACTCGGGGATCACCGTTCGCGACCACTGCGATGCCGTGCCCGTATAGGTGCCGCCGGTGATCTCGACGATCGGCAGACCGGCGACATCGGCGTAGCGGGTGCGGATCTCACCCGGGCGACCCGAGCCGGGTGCGATCCGGAACAGGTCCTGGTGGTACCACAGCACGATCTGCGGTCGGACCGAACCGCCGAGCGCCACCATCGCCCTCGTCTCGGGCTCGCTCGCCGGGGCCGATCCGCCGTACTGCCAGAAGCCCGGCTCGCCGAGGACGTCCCAGTTCTCGGGGAAGTTGCGGTTCAGGTCGACCGCATTCGCGTTCTGTCGGTCGGCACGGGCCTCACCGTCGGGATTCATCGACCGGACCAGCCAGAGCTCGACCCCGGCCGGCACGGGCTCGGTCGCGAGCCGGTCGATGATCGCGGTGCCGTCGGCCTCGTTGCCGTGGATCACACCGACGGCGAGCACCCGGGTGCCCGCCGGGTCGCCGCGGCGGATCACCGTGATCGGCCGGCCCTCGACCGATCGGCCGATCTCGATCTCGACGTCGGTGGGGAACGTGAACGCGTCGATGGGTTCGATCCCGTCCGGGAGCGGCGGCGGCGCCACCGTCGTGCTCGTCGAACTGGTGCTGGTCGTCGTCGGAGCGACGGTCGTCGTGGTCGTGGTCGTGGTCGATGTCGTGGTCGATGTCGTGGTCGGAGCGATGGTCGTCGTGGTCGATGTCGGAGCGACGGTGGTCGTGGTCGATGTCGTGGTCGATGTGGTGGTGCTCGACGTCGGAGCGACGGTCGACGTGGACGTCGACGTGGCGGTCGACGTGGCGGACTCGTCGGCACGGGAGCACGCGGTGGCACCCGCTGCGAGCAGCACGACGATCGTCGTCGCCATCGGGCGGCGCGTCATCGTCGGGCGTGGGCGTCGAGCAGGTCGCCGACCGCGAGGGTCAGCTTCCGGGCGGTGGGCAGGTGGAGATATTCGTTCGGACCGTGGGCGTTGGCATCGGGACCCAGCACGCCGGTGATCACGAACTGGGCGTCGGGGAACCGCTCGCCGAGCATGCCCATGAAGGGGATCGAGCCACCCTCCCCGAACAGGCGTGCCGGTTGTCCGAACGCCCGCGTCGACGCGTCGTCGATCGCCTGCTCGAGCCAGGGGGCGAGCGGTGGAGCGTTCCAGCCCGGACCGGATTCGAGACCACCGACCGTGATCCTCGCGCCGTAGGGCGGGTCGGCCGTCACCGTCGCCACCAGCTCGGCGAGCGCGGCCTCGGCGTCGGCCGTGGGAGGCACCCGGAGCGAGAGCTTCAGCGAGGTGCTCGGGCGCAGCACGTTGCCCGCCCGGGCGACGGGAGGCAGCCCCTCGGCGCCGACGACGCTGAGCGCGGCCCGCCAGGTACGCGCCAGCAATTGCTCGGCCGGGTCGTCGGTGGTGGGTCCCGCTCCGTCGACGAACGGGTAGTGGTCACCGATCCGGCCGATCTCGGCACCCGTCTGTCGTGCCTGGGCGACGCGGTCGGCGGGGATCTCGACGGTCGCCGCATCGAGCAGGACCTCCCCGGTGCGCTCGTCCTCGACCCTCGACAGCAGCATGCGCGCGATCCGGAACGTCGACGGCACCATGCCCGACACGTCACCCGAGTGCAGTCCTTCGTCGACGATGTCGATCCGCAGGATGACCGACGCCATGCCCCGCAGCGAGGTGGTCACCCACATCCGGTCGTAGTCGATGCAGCCCGAGTCGAGGCACACCACGAGCGAGGGAGACCCGATGCGGTCGGCGAGCGCCTCGACGTAGGCCGGAAGATCGGGCGAACCCGACTCCTCGCTGGCCTCGATCAGCACGACGAGCCGGGCGTGCTCGCCGCCGGCCGCGTGCACCGCCT
>CAXBAZ010000668.1:0-2807 GCA_963973395.1 uncultured Acidimicrobiaceae bacterium | reverse complement strand
CTGGGAGCGGATCCGATCGATGGCGAATCCACTGGGCTATCTGTACCGGGTCGGGACGTCGAGAGCGCCCGGTCCGTCGAGGACGGTCGGGCTCGATGTCGACGTCATCGGCACGGATCGTGACCCGTTGGTCGAACCGGGCTTGGAGTCTGCACTCAAGGAGCTGAGCGAGTCGCAGCGGGTGAGCGTGGTGTTGCGGCACTCGTTCGAGTGGACGTATGCCGAGATCGCCGAGCTGCTCGATGTGTCGGTCAGCTCGGTGCGGAATCATCTTGATCGGGCGCTTCGCAAGCTGCGCTCGAGCCTCGATCTGGAGGTCGATCAGTGAACGATGTAGAGACCGAGTTGCGGCGCTATGGGCGCCACGTGCTCGATCGGACCCGCCCGGTCGAGTTGGGTGAGGTGCTCGGAGAAACTCCTGCGCCGACGCGCGACGGGGCTACCGCCACGCCACGCAGCCGACCATGGTTGCTTCCTGTAGCCGCGGCGCTCGTCGCGGTGGTCGTCGCCGGGGTCGCCATGCTCGATCGGCGCCCGAGCACTGACGATCCCGTCGTGCCCGCGACAGAACCGGACTCGCTCGTCGATCTGCCGCTCCCGTCGACGACCGTTCCGACTGTCACGGGTTCCCTCGACCTCGTGGAGACACCGATCGGGACCATCGAGTGGACGGTCGTCGAAGGCGGCCCCGACGATGTGCCGTCGCGGATCGTCGATGGTTCGACAGCGACGAACTTGCGGGGAACGGCCCGCGACGGCAGTCCGATGCTGTCGACCGACGGGGGCCGAACGTGGGAACGGGCGAACGAACTCGCGCCGGTCTCACGCTCGGTCGGCGGCTATGACTGGACGAACGTCGACGGTCGACTCGCCCGCATCGCCGACGATGGCACGGCGGTTCCGGTCGCGGTCCCATCGCCCGTCGCCGCACCGGAGGCGCCATGGGAGATCTGGACGAACGTGGAGCCGGAGTTCCCTGTCGAACTCGACGGCAACGCGTACATATTCGCCACGACCGGTGTCGGGTTGGACTTCGGTCCGCTGATCACCGACCCCGACGTCGACGGCATCCGCCTCATCGTCGGATCCGAAGCGGGGGGCCGGACCGTGATCTTGTCGGGCGCCGAGGACACATCCGAGCCGGTCGGCAACCAGACGGTCCGCGTCGACCTGGAGTTGCGGGTGATCGAACGGCCGGACAGCCGCCGCCTCGACTTCGTCGATCCGGACGATGTCACGGTCGCGAGCATCGATGCGGACGTCGACGGCTTCGACGAGTACCCGCCGAACGAGATGGTGTTCGGAGCGGCCCTCGTGCAACTGCTCCGCTTCGACGGAACCGACTTCGTTCCCGTCGACACGCCCCTGCCGCGAAGCGGACGGGTCCAGATCGCCGACCTCGGCGGCAGCGTCCTCGTCCTGCACGAGACCGGACCGCCCTGGAACCCGGACGTACCCACCCTGTGGCGCACCGACGGCACGACATGGACACACCGAGAGCCACTCCCGGGCCACGACACCACGTCATCGACGACCGACACCGGGGGCCCTCACCAGAATCGGGCGACGCTCACGGCGACCAACGAAGGAGCCGTGCTCACCACCTACCGCGACGACGACATCCGGCACGATCTGACCACCGACGGCGACGACTTCCGCCAGATCCACCTGCCGTCGAACTCCTCCGGACGCGAACAGCTCGGCACGGGATGGGCGGCGTTCGTCAACGCCGGTGTCCCAGCGATCCACTTCAGCAGCGATGGCTCCGAGTGGGAGCGTGTCTCACTCACGTCGTACTACGACATCGGCCGCTCCAACGGCTCCTACGGGCAGCTCTTCATCGTCGATTCGACGATCTACGTCGTCATCGAGGCCAACAACGAGAACAACGACAACCTCGCGCTTCTGATCGGGCACCTGGACGACCCGTCGTCGCGCTGACGAGGGATGATCCCCGATGACGTGGCCACTGGACATTCCCCACGCGGCGGCGCGTGTTCGGGCAGCGTGCGTTGCGTGCTCACGGTTTGACCCAATCGGCAGGCGCCGATGCGACGTGTGGCGGTCCGTCGAGGTGTTCAGCGACGAGGTCCGCGTATTCGAGGTACTCGGGAGTGCGCAGGAACGCCGCAGCGTCGTCGGCCGTCCGATAGAGCTGGAACGCTCGTATGACATCCGGCTCGTCGGCGGGAGCCGAGTAGACGTAGACGAGGTGGTGGGGATTGGCGGTGATCGCCGGCTTCATGATCCGGTTCCACACAGCCTCGGCTTCGGATCGCCGACCCGCCTTGGTCCGGTGGGTGATGAACACGGCGTGCGCTGTCATGTGTCAGGTCTATCTCGCTGCCCGGAAGCGACAGCTACGGTGCTCCAGGCGGCCTGCTGGTCTCGGACGTCGGCCAGCCATGAGTGCTGCCTCGCGACCGGTAGCCGGCACTCGGAACTCCGCGATCGTGCCGACCGCGACGTGGATTCCACCACGAGCCGTGTGGGACCATGGGAACCGATGTCGACGACGGACCTGCCGAACATCGGTGCTCCGGCGACGCGAGCCCTCGCGTCGATCGGTGTCACCCGGCTCGAACAGGTCGTCGAGCATCGTGAGTCGGAGCTGCTCGGGCTGCACGGGTTCGGGCCACGGGCGCTCCGGATCCTCGGCGAGGCGCTCGAGGCTCGTGGCCAGTCGATGCGCCGCTGACGGCCGCTCACTCCCGTGATCTGTTCAGGTGCCGGCACGGCCCGCGCCCTCGGGCATCGACGGGTTCACCGCGCACTCGACTGCCCGTCGTCCGGAGTGTCGCCCGTTC
>CAXBAZ010000667.1:0-2820 GCA_963973395.1 uncultured Acidimicrobiaceae bacterium | reverse complement strand
CGAGGAAGTTGGCGGCCGACCCGCCCACCTGGTTGACGACGTCGAGCGTCGACATCGCGAGGCCGGCGCCGTTGGCGATGATGCCGACGGTGCCGTCGAGACCGATGTACTGCAGGTCCTTCTCGGCGGCCATCTTCTCGCGATCGTCCATCTCGGTGAGGCCCCTGAACTCGTCCCACTCGGGATGCCGGAACTCGGCGTTGCCGTCGAGCGTGACCTTGGCGTCGAGCGCGTGCACCTCACCGGTCGGCTTGAGGATCAACGGATTGATCTCGGCGAGGTCGCAGTCGCCCTCGTCGTAGCAGCGGTAGAGCTTGACGATGATGTCGGTCGCTCCGTCGATCGCCCGCTCGGGCAGGCCGGCGTCGATGCAGGCCTGACGTGCGGTGTCGGCCGAGAGCCCGTCGACCGGGTCGACGTGCACCTTCACGATCGCGTCCGGGTTCTCCTCGGCGACGACCTCGATCTCGACGCCACCCTCTCGCGAGAGCATCATCAGGTGCTTCTTCGCGCTGCGGTCGAGGGTGAAGCTGACGTAGTACTCCTCGTCGATGTCGGAGGCGTTCTCGACCCACACGCGGCGCACGACGTGACCCTTGATGTCCATCCCGAGGATGTTGCCGGCGTGCTCGCGCACCTCGGCCTCGTCGTCGGCGAGCTTGATGCCGCCGGCCTTGCCGCGACCGCCGACCTGCACCTGGGCCTTGACGACGACGGGGTACCCGGCGCTGTTCGCAGCGGCGACCGCTTCGTCGACGGTGTCGGCCGGGCCGCCGGCGCTGACCGGGATGTCATAGCGGGCGAAGTACTGTTTGCCCTGGTATTCGAACAGATCCACGGGGTGCCTTCCTACGGTTGAGCGGGTTCGGTGTTGCGTTCGTCGAGCGCTGTTTCCAACCACGTGCTGATCGCACGGAGCGACGCGCCGGGTTGGAAGATCTCGGCGATGCCCTGTTCCTTGAGCGCACGGACATCGGCGTCGGGAATGACGCCACCGCCGAACACGAGCGAGTCGTCGAGGCCCCGGGACCGGAGCTCTTCGACCACCCTCGGGAACAGGGTCAGATGGGCGCCGGACAGCAACGACAGTCCGATCGCATCGGCGTCCTCCTGGAGCACGGTCTCCGCGATCTGTTCGGGCGTCTGGTGCAGCCCGGTGTAGATGACCTCGAAGCCGTGATCGCGCAGCGCCCGGGTGATCGTCTTCGCCCCGCGATCGTGACCGTCCAGACCGGGTTTCGCGACGACGACTCGATACGGGCGCTTCACAGGAGGGTGACCCTATTCGTTTCGCCCTCCCGCCGACCAACCGATGACCAGCCGACGACCAGCCGACGACCACCCCGGCGCGCGGCACCAGCCTCCGATCGCCGCCGATCGTGGCGTCGACGACGGCAGACTGTCGACGTGCGACTCCCCGAATTCCGCTCCCCCGTCGCCAGGGCGGTGATGCCCGTGCTCGGCGGAATCCTCGTCTTCGCCGCGATCGGCGGCTTCACCTGGGCGATGGCGGCCTACATCTCGGGCGGCGACACCGCCACGACCGATCGCCTCGCACCGAGCGTGTTCACCATCGGCGAGGTCGACACGCTCGCCGAGTCGATCGCCGACGACGGACCGCTGCTGTTCCCCGAACTCGGGACGGCGATCGGAACACGATCGATCGTCGTCGATCACGAAGGGGACGTGCCGCCGGACGGCTGGCGCGTGTACTGGGCGTACCCGGCCGACCGCGAACCCACGTGTGTGGTGGAACAGGTCGTCGGCACGTCCGACTTCATCGACTGCGACGGTCGCACGATCGACGTGACACAGCTGTCACCCCCCGACGAAGGCGTGTTCCCCGTCGTCGAGGACCGGACGACGCTGATCATCGACGTCCGCGGCGCCTCTCGCGTCACGTCACCGTGACGCGCCGAAGGGTGTGATCGGGCGGGCAGCGGGTTCGAGCCGGGGTGAGGTCGGATCGACGACCCCGAGCAACCGCTCGACGAAGAGGTCGGTGTGCTGGTCGAGGTAGTTGCGCTTGACCTCGAGCCCGCCGATGACGTCGGCGCCGGTCTGGCCGACCGCGGTCGTGAGCTTGTCGATGCTCGTGCCGGCGTTGAGCGCGAACGTGAGGAAGCAGGCCGCACGCTTGCCGCGCATCGTGGGCAGATTGGCGATGGTGCCGAGCGCGAAGGGTGCCTGGCCGACCACGAACAGCCCGTGTGTCCACGTGCCGACGAGCACGACATCGGCCCGCTGGATCGAGGAGAGGTCGGGTGCGCCGACCCTCGACATCCCGGTGATCGTCCACCGGTCCTGCTGGAGCTTGTCGCCGATCATCTCGGCGGCCTTCCACGTGTTGCCGGTGAGGCTCTCGACGAGCAGTGCTGCCTTCATCAGGTCCGATTCAATCACGTCCGCGCGCTCGGCGGAAGTTCCCGTGGCCGATCGCCGAAAGCACTGATATCTTCACAGATGTGCAGATGTTGCCGAGACCACTCGCTGTCGACGACGGGGCCGCCTTGTTCCGCCTGCTCGGCGACCCCACCCGGCTGAGCATGCTCGTCGAGCTCGCGACCACCGACGAGCTGTGCGTGCACGAGATCGCCGAGCGCGTCGGCGCCAACGAGTCGAAAGTGTCCCAGGCACTCCGCCTGCTCCGGACGGCCGGCGTCGTGCGCAATCGACGCGACGGGCGCCACATCCACTACCGCCTCGACGACGACCACGTCCGCGATCTGCTCGCGATCACGGCCGCGCACCTCGCGCACACGACGACATGAGCACCGGCCCCGACCACACCCACGACCACACCCACGGCCCGTCGCTCGC
>CAXBAZ010000666.1:0-2838 GCA_963973395.1 uncultured Acidimicrobiaceae bacterium | reverse complement strand
CTGGGTGGGCCGCCACGCTCGACGACGGGACGTCGACCTGTTCGTCGTGATCGTGATCGTGGTCGTCGGGATGATCGCGTTCGTCGTGGTCGTCCGCGTCGCCGTCGGGACGGTTGTGCTCGCCCGTCGGGTCGATCTCGCCGGTCTCGAGGCGGTCCTTGATCACCCGCAGCGGCAGGTAGTTGCTGCGCTGCTCGGTGAGGATCACGCGGAGCAACTCGACGTCGGCGTCGTAGAACTTGCGGTATCCCGACGACGTCCGCTCGGGCGAGATCAGTCCCTGGCTCTCGAGGAACCTGATCTTCGAGATCGTGACGTCCGGGAAGTCTTCGAGCAGCAACCCGAGCACTTCACCGATCGACAGGTATCCCGTTTCCTGCGTGGTCTCAGCCATCGGCTCGCTCGAAGAACACCAGGCGGAACTTGCCGATCTGCAACTCGTCGCCGTGCTGCAACATCGCCCGTTCGACCCGCTGTTGGTTGACGTACGTGCCGTTGAGCGAACCGGAATCGGCGACCGCGTACCCCTGTTCGGTGTGCTGCACCTCGGCGTGCCGTCGCGACACGGTGATGTCGTCGAGGCTGATCTCGCTGTCGGGGTGCCGACCGAGGCGGGTGATGTCGGTGTCGAGCACGAAGCGGTCGCCGGCCTGCGAGCCGGCCCGCACGATCAGCACGCCGACGCCCTGATCGAGTTCACCCATCGGCACCTCGACGTCGTCGGCAGGCCCGGGCGCGTCCTGGAGCGGGTCGACCGCGGTCAACGTGATCGTACGATCGTCGAGCAGGTCGAGCGCCGAGCCGCAGCTCGAACAGAAGTTGCTGTCGGGCGGATTGCGGTGCCCGCACTGATTGCAGAATGTGTACGACATGTGATCAGCCCTCGGTCAGTGCGACGTACGCGTCGGCGTCCATCATGGCATTGATCGCGTCGGCGTCCGACACGGTGATCTCGCACAGCCAACCTTCGCCGTACGGGTCCTCGTTGAGCAGCTGCGGATTGTCGGCGAGCGCCTCGTTGACGGCCGAGATCGTGCCGGACACGGGTGCGTACATCTCGGAGACCGACTTGGTGGACTCGACCTCGCCGACCGCCGCGTTCGCCTCGACGGTGTCACCCACGGTCGGCAGGTCGACGTAGACGACGTCGCCGAGTGCGTCCTGGGCGTAGTCGGTGATGCCGACACGAACCGTGCCACCGTCGGCGAGCGGGCGGACCCACTCGTGCTCGGCCGTGTACCGCAGATCCTCGGGGACAATCATGCCCACACCGTACCGCCGGCGAGCGTGCTCGAAAGAACGGTCACGAACGTGCCCGTCCGGCCCGGACACCGGCGGCGATGAGGGGGATGTACGCCACCGCGGTGTAGTAGCTGAGCACCAGCCCGGGGATGCCGAAACACCAGGCGGCGACCTCCCAGGCGCCGGGCGCCGGAGCAGCGCTGTTCGCCATCAGGAACCCCGGCACGGCGAACATCAGCAGGAACGTCGCCGTCTTCCCCCACCACGTCACGTCGAATCGTTGCATCCCGAACACGAGCGTTGCGACAACCATCGCGGCGCCGACCAGCAGTTCCCGACCGAGCACCAGCACGGCGAACCAGACGGGGATCGAGTCGTTCACGATGATCGAGACGACGGCCACCACGAACCAGAGTCGGTCGACCGTGGGATCGAACATCTTGCCGAACTCGCTGGTCTGGCCGAGCCGTCGAGCCAGGTAGCCGTCGATCCAGTCGGTGGCGCCGAGGATGCCCAGCATCCATGCCGCCGTCTGCCGGGACGGGAGCCCGAACAGCACCCAGACGAACACGGGGAGCAGCAGCAGCCGAACCAGCGTCACCAGGTTCGGGATCGTCCAGATGGTGTCGACGGTCCCGGTCGACTCCGAGGTCTCGACAGCTTCTCCCACGGTCGGGATCCTACGTTGGCGCGAGCGTTCATGTGCTGGTGGCCCACGATCGCTCGCGTGGTCGAGGCGCGTGTGGGTCGCACCCCCATCGACACCCGGTTCGGCACCTACATTGGGGCCATGCCCACGATCTTCACCCGCATCATCGACGGCGACATCCCCGGCACCTTCGTGTGGCGCGACGAACGGTGCGTCGCGTTCATGTCGATCAACCCGATGGCGCACGGTCACGCACTCGTCGTGCCGATCGAGGAGGTCGACCACTGGGTCGACGCGTCGCCCGAACTCTCGGCGCACCTCTTCGATGTGACCCGCCACATCGCACGGGCCCAGGCCGAGGCGTTCCGGCCCGAGCGCGTCGGTGTCATCATCGCGGGGTACGAGGTGCCCCACACCCACGTGCACGTCATCCCGACCAACGACATGGCGGAGCTGTCGTTCGCGAACGCGGCGCCGTCGGTCGATCGATCCGATCTCGATGCCGCTGCTCACGCGATCCGCACCGCGCTCGCCGCCGCCGGACACGGCGATCACGTGGCCGGGCTGTCAAGCTGACCGGATGGATCTGCAGCTCAGCGACCCCGCCGAGGTGGGGTTCGACCCCGATCGCCTCGGACGCATCGACCGCCACTTCCAGCGCTACATCGACGACGGGCGGCTGACCGGATGGCAGATCGCCGTGATGCGCCACGGCAAGGTCGTCCACCACTCGACCGCCGGTGAACGGCACCGCGAGGACGGCGTCGCCTGGACCGACGACACGATTGTCCGGATGTACTCGATGACGAAGCCGATCACGTCGGTGGCGGCGATGATGCTGTACGAGGAGGGCGCGTTCGAGCTCAAGGACCCCGTGTCCAGGTTCATCCCGTCGTACGCCGACGTCCGGGTCCACCGTGGCGGGTCGGCGTTCAAGCCGGTGACCG
>CAXBAZ010000665.1:0-2839 GCA_963973395.1 uncultured Acidimicrobiaceae bacterium | reverse complement strand
AGGTGCAGGCGGGCGCCGTGCTCGGTGACGATCTCGCGGGCCTCGACCTCGACGCCGTCGAGCGTGATCGACAGGACCTCGCTCGATCGTCGGAGGCCGTCCGCCACGGCGATCGACAGCGCCAGGTCGGCGGTGTCGGTGACAGTGGCGTCGATGCGCGAGGCCACCTCGCGGTCGCGCATGTCCTGCCGGCGATCATCCATGTCGATCATGATGCCGGATCCGTGGCGATCGCGTTGCGAGCGGAGCGTTGTCGGGCGGCCTCGAACACGAGCACGGTCGCCGCCATGGCCACGTTGAGGCTCTCGGCGCGCCCCTGGTGCTCGATCCGAACCCAGCGGTCGACGGCGGCGCCGTCCACGAGGCCGTGAGCCTCGTTGCCCAGCACGATGGCCACACGACCGACCCAGTCGGCATCGACGTGGTTCCGGCCCTGGTGCGACGATGTGCCCACCAGCTCCAAGCCGGCCTCGCGCACCCGGTCGAGGGTCGCCTCGACGACGGGAACGTGGAACAGGGCACCCGCACTGGCACGAACGACCTTCGGGTTGAACGGATCGACGGAGCCGGGCGTGAGCACGACCGCGTCGACACCGGCCGCCTCGGCGGAGCGCAGGATGGTCCCGAGGTTGCCCGGGTCGGCCAGGCGGTCGGCGACGACCACCAGGTCGCACGCACGGTCGGGCCCCAGCACGTCGGGGTCGGTCGGGCGCGAGCGGACGATGGCGATGTTCGGTCGGGGGCGTTCGGTCGTCGCAACCCGTTCGAGCACGCCGTGGGCCCGGCGGAGATCGCATCGGCACCGGGCGCGACGAACTCGGCTTCGATGTCCCAACCGGCCGCTTCCGCCTCGGCGATCAGGACGGGACCCTCCACCACGAAGCAACCTTCGTCGGCACGCGCACTGCGGCGCCCCGAGAGGCGCCGCAGCCGTTGAACCTTCGAGTTGTTGAACGCGAGTGGTTCGCCCAGAGCGTTGTCCTAGAGCGCAGCCTTCGCCTGAGCGACGAGCGCCGAGAAGGCCGCCGCGTCGGTGACGGCGAGATCGGCGAGGATCTTGCGGTCGACCTCGATGCCGGCCGCGTTGAGGCCGGCGATGAAGCGGCTGTAGCTCATGTCGTTCTGACGGCAGGCGGCGTTGATCCGCTGGATCCACAGGCGACGGAACTCACCCTTCTTCGCCCGCCGGTCGCGGAAGGCGTACTGCCCACTGTGGAGCAGCTGCTCGTTGGCGGCCCGGAACGAGCGGCTCTTGTTGCCGTAGTAGCCCTTGGCCTGCTTGAGGACTTTCTTGTGACGTTTGGTCTTCGTCACCCCGCGCTTGACGCGTGCCATGTTCGTGTCTCCTTGTGTCGTTCAGTGATGGTCGCTGAGAATCAGCGGTCGCCGAGCAGCCGCTTGATGCGCTTCTCGTCGGAGGGGTGCACGTCGGCGTCACGGTCGAGGCGGTGCTTGCGACTCGAGGTCTTCGACTCGAACTTGTGCTGGTTGTTCTGCTGCTCGTGACGCAGCTGACCCTTGCCCGTCTTCTTGAACCGCTTGGCGGCCGTCTTCGATGTCTTCATCTTCGGCATCATTCGTCTCCTGGTACTTCTTCGGGGGGCGCCTCGTCGGCGGGTTCGTTCGATTCCGCCGGTGCGGCGACGGTCGCCTCGGTCGCCGTCTCGTCGGTCGCTGTCGTGTCGTCGTCCGACGCTGCGGCTTCGGCGGCAGCAGCCTCGGCCGCTGCCTTCTTCTCCGCTTCTTCGGCCGCCTTCTTCATCGCTTCTTGCGCCTGCTTGTCGGGCGACAGCACGAGCGACATGCTGCGACCTTCCATTCGTGCCTGGTTCTCGACCTTCGCGATCGGGCCGGCGGCCGTGATCACGTCGTCGAGGATCTTGCGGCCGAGTTCGGGGTGGGCCATCTCGCGGCCACGGAACTGCAGCGTCACCTTGACCTTGTGGCCCTCCTCGATGAACTCGACGAGGTGCCGCATCTTGGTGTCGAAGTCACCCTTGCCGATCTTCGGACGGAACTTGACTTCCTTGACCGTGACGTGGGTGGTCTTGCGACGAGCCTCTTTGGCCTTCTGCGCTTCTTCGTACCGGAACTTGCCGTAGTCCATGATCCGGCACACTGGCGGATTCGCCATCGGCGCGACTTCGACGAGGTCGAGGTCGAGCCCACGGGCCATCCGGAGCGCCTCGGGAACAGGTTTGATCCCGAGCTGATTGCCATCGGGACCGATCAATCGGACCTCGCGGGCCCGGATGCGGTCGTTGACACGATGTTGGTCGCTCTTCGGCGGTGCTATGACTGATCACTCCTGTGCAATGGGTTTGCCTCCCACGTTCGCTGGCTGGGTCTGCTCGACGCGATCGTCAATGCGGAGCAGACACACCAGGTCGTCTGCGCCCGACGGGCACGGACGGCGTGGCACGCCGTGATCTTCATCGACCCGGGCGCACTCGGTCGGCTGACGCCGGTTGGTGGCCGGGTGGGGACTCGATGTTCGTGAACCCCACTTCGCCTCGGTTGTCTCCGGTCGTCGAAACGACCGGCCTCGCTAGGGTAGCGCACGTGAGTGATGAAACCGACCTGATGGGTGTGGGCGACGGCCCCGACGACGATCCGGAGGCGCAGATCAACGCTGACCAGGCCGCCGAGATCGAAGCGGCGATGGCCGAGGCACGGGCCCGGCTGGCCGACGTACCGGCCGAGGTCGTGGTGACCAACCACGTGATGGGGCTGTACGAACTGGGCGCGATCCACCTGTCGTCCGACACTCCCGACCTCGTGTCGGCGTCGCTGGCGATCGACGCGATGAGCATGCTCGTCGTCGGTCTCGGCGACCGGC
>CAXBAZ010000664.1:0-2841 GCA_963973395.1 uncultured Acidimicrobiaceae bacterium | reverse complement strand
GGCAGCCTGCTGCTCCACCTCCCGATCGCGGCCGCGTCCGACGACATCGACCGCCGCGCCGTCGGCGCGCTCGCCGCGTTCAGCGCGGCCGCTGCCGCTGCCCTGCTCGTCGCCTCCGACGTCGGTTCGCTCCCGAGCATGATCGCGATGGTGCTGATCGGCGGCACGACCTACCCGCTGTACTCGATCGCCGGCGCCTACACGAACGACTGGGTACCCACCGAGAAGCTCACCGCGGCGGCGTCACAGCTCGTGGTGCTGTTCGGCGCGGGCGCATTCCTCGGGCCCTTCCTCGCATCGATCCTCATGGAGCGCGTGGGCAACAGCGGGTTCGCTTGGACGACGGTGATCGTGCACGCCGTGATCGGCTGCTATCTGCTGTACCGCATCGTCGTGGTGCGGGCACCGTTGCGGGCAAAGCCGTGGAACGACATCGCCCTCGCCGGTCGGGCGTTCTACCTGCCGGCGACCGCCGTCGGGATGGGACGTCGGCTCCGCGAGAGCCGCAACCGGCGTGTGCCGCTTCCGGGTTCGGACCTGCTGACCGCAGGGCCCGGCGATGCCACCGACACGGCCACCGAGCACGACTCCTCGCTCACCTGATCCACATGCTCGGCATCCCACCTGGTGGGACGTGAAATAACAATTTGCCAGTTTTGTCAAATTCATTTCAAGTCGAGCACGGCGCGGCCGATCGGGCAGTGTGCTCATTCGCCGAGAAACCGCCAAACGTTCCCGTATCGCGCTGACCCAGGTCTTCGTGCTCGCCGTCGCCGGGGTGCTCGCGCTGCCGACGACCCCGGTCGACGCCGTGTCGGTGCTCACCTCCACGTACGGGTACTCGGGATCGACCCAGACCTTCACGGTCCCGGCCGGCGTGACATCGATCGACGTCACCCTCACCGGTGGCCAGGGCGGCCTCGGCGGCCCCGACACGCAGGGTTCGCCGACCCCGGGCGGGTACCAGGGGGTCGTGACCGGCACGATCGCGGTCACACCGGGCCAGGAGATCACGGTCGCCGTCGGCGGCGGCGGCAGGAACGGCGTCAAGGGGACGAACAGCGGTGGCGGAGCAGCCGGACTGAACCCGTTGGACGGCTACGACGGTGCACGGGGCGGCCACCCGGGCGCTGCGGGCGCGTCGGGCGGGGGCGGCGGCAGCGGCGCCGCGACCGTGCTCGTCGTCGATGGCACACCGATCGTCGCCGGCGGTGCGGGCGGCAACGGCGGCAACGGTCAATTCTTCCCGGTCGTCGGCCGACGGGCGGAGGAGACGCACACACCTCGCCCCGACCTCGTGTCGACCACCGGCCGACAGGGATGGAACACCGAGGATCCCTGCGTCGCCTCCAGCTGTGACGGTGGCGGGTCGGGAGCCGGCGGTGGTGGCGCCGTCGGTGGTGAGCGCGGCACGATCCAATACGGCGGTGCGAGCGCGACCGAATACTTCGGCTTCGGTGGCTTCCCCGGCTCCAACTCGACGGCAGGACTCACGGGCCTGAACGCGTTCTACCAGTACTACGCCGGCAATCAAGCCCACGGATCGGCGACGCTCACGTACAACGACGGTGCCCCGAGTGCACCGCTCGACTTGAACGGGTCCTCGGGTACCAATGCCGTGCAGCTCGCGTGGAACGAGCCGTCGGGAACGGGCTCGTCGCCGATCACCGATTACCGCGTCGAATACGGCACCAGTGCCTCCGGACCGTTCACCGTGTTCGCGGACGGTGTCTCCGACACCACCTCCGCCGAGGTGACCGGTCTCGTCAACGGCACGACGTACTTCTTCCGGGTGACCGCGATCAACGGCAGTGGCGACGGCACGTCGGCAGTGACCAGTGTCGGCATCGTGCCGAGCGACGTACCCGATCAGCCGACCGTCGACGACGCCGTCGTGTTCGGTGGCGGCGCGCACGTCGACTTCACCCCGGGAGACAGCGACATCGAGGCCACCTACGAGTACCGCCTCGACGGCGGCGTGTGGCAGACCGGGACGGTGACCGGTGACCGCATGACGATCTCCGGGCTCGCCAACGGCACGACGTACTCCGTCGAGATCCGGGCGGTCAATGCGATCGGACCGAGCCTGCCGTCGAGCCCCGCCGTGTCGGTCACGCCGATCGACGTGCCCCAGGCCCCGTCCGGCACGCTGTTGAGCGTCGCCGACGCCACGATCGACGCGACCTGGACGGCTCCGGTCGTCACGAACGGTGCACCCGTGACCGACTACATCATCGAGTGGGCGACCGCGGTCGACGGCACGTACACGACGGTGGTCGACGGCGTCTCGACCGGCACGGCGCACACGATCACGGGTCTGACCAACGGCACCACGTACTTCGTGCGGATCGGCGCCGTCAACGCAGCCGGCACCAGCGCCTGGTCGACACCCGTGTCCGCCACCCCGTACACCACGCCGTCGGCACCCACGATCGACATCACGCCCGGCGACGGCTCACTGACCGTCGACATCACACCTGGATTCGACGGCGGCAGCAACGTCACCGCATGGCAGTACCAACTCGACGGCGGCCCATGGACGTCGACCGGTTCACTGACCGACGAGTTCACGATCTTCGGCCTCGCCAACGCCACGAGCTACGACATCAGCGTCCGCGCGGTCAACGCCGCCGGCATCGGTGCCGCCTCGGGCATCAGCTCGGCGACCCCGCGCACCGTCCCGGCCGCACCCGCCATCTCCGCGGTCGCGCTGAACACCGGCGCCGTCAGCGTGACGTTCACGCTGGGCGCGTCCGGTGGCAGCCCGGTCACCAACGTCGAGTACTCGATCGACGGCGGCGACACCTGGATCACCCGCTCGCCCGCCTCGACCACCAGCCC
>CAXBAZ010000663.1:0-2848 GCA_963973395.1 uncultured Acidimicrobiaceae bacterium | reverse complement strand
ACCCGCCGTGCGTCTCGGTCCGTACCCAACGTGCCGGCGAGACCGTCTGTGGTTTGGCCGGCCACGAGAGCAGATCTCGACGAAGGCGACCGCCGTGGAGGCCGGGATCAGTGCACGTCGTGGACCAGTCCGCCCATGGCGGACGTGAAGACCGAACTGCCGAACTGGGTCGAGATGTCGCATCCCGCGCGCCCGAACGTACGTTCGAGAAACTCTGTGACACCCCGTTGCCAAGATGGGAACCATGAACGACGGGGGCGTGCGTTCGGCACCGACCTGTCCGTTGCCGATCACGCCGGCCTGTCCGACGCGGCCCGAGCAGTGGCGCGGCTGCAGTCGTTCGTCGACCACGCCAAGGTGCAGATCGCCCGTCGCGGGCGTCAGCTCGCCGACGAGGGCGACTCGTCGTCGGCGCACACCCTCATCGACGAGGGCCGGTGCACCGGGGCCGACGCGAAGCACACGAACGGCCGCGACCGCGTGTGCGGCGACCTGCCCGACTTCGAAGACGCGCTCGCGAGCGGCGCTGTGACCGGGGCCCACCTCGATTCCTTGGCCCATCACACCAAATCGCTGACCGACGCGGAACGGTCCGACCTGGCGGCGATCTCCGACGAGCTGGTCGCCGATGCGTGCGAGCAGCCACCGGCGCTGTTCGATCGCACGGTGAAGGAACGCATCGACGCGATCCGCAACCAGCATCGCCCCGACTCCGACGTCGAAGAACTCGATCGGCAACGTGCGGCCTCGTGCGTGAAGCGGTGGACCGACCGCGACACCGGCATGAAGAACACGATGATCTCGCTCGACCCGCTCCGCGACGCGTCGCTGTGGAACGTCATCGACCATCACGTGGCGCGGCTCCGACAAGATCCTTCCAACGCCGAGCGGCCGTTCGGTCAGCTCCAGGTCGACGCCGTCCTCGAGTCGATCACTCCGGCGGCGGGTGAGTGGCGGATCCCCGAGGTCGTCGTCCACGTCGATCACGCCTCCCTGTGCCACGGGCGGCACGCCGCCACGTTGGCCGAAACCGCCGACAGCACGGCCGTACCGGTGCCAACGATCCAGCGGCTCTGCTGCGAAGCGATCATCCAGGCGGTCATCGTGCAGCCCGACGGCACCGTCGACCGGCTGTGCGCGGAGCAGCGCACGGCGAACCGCCGGCAGCGGCGGATGCTCGAAGCGATGTACTCGACATGCGCCCACCCACAATGCGAGGTTCCCTTCACCGCCTGTCGGATCCATCACGTCGTCTGGTGGACCGAGGGTGGCAAGACGGTGCTCGCCAACCTGCTACCGCTCTGCGAGCCACATCACCACCTCGTTCACGAGGGTCGATGGAATCTCGAGATCGACGAACACCGTGCCGTCACCTGGATCCGCCCCGACGGCAGTGTGTGGCTCACCCACGGCGGCCCGAACAGAGACCGAGGGCGAGTGACCCGCCCACCACCCAGAGCGTCGACCGACCGCCGCCAGCGACCACCCGGCGATCCTCCTGCCCGCGGCTGCGGTCCGAGCCCGAGTTCGACGGTCATGGCCCCACCCGAGCAAGCCAGTCTCCTGTGAGACACCGAGATCCACGAGCGAGCGTCCGCGGATCGGCGCCCCGCGCACGCTCGCGCGCGGGAGTCGACCATTGCGACCGGACGAATCGCTCGTGGTTCTGGACGAAGTGCTCTCGACCCGACGGTCTCGATGGGCGGTCTCGACGAAGGCGGTGTCGACAAGGCGGACGGACCAGGACCGGGACAGCCCCTCCGACGAGCGGGCGTCAAGTACCCGACCCATGTGCCGGTCTCCTACCGATCGGGATCTACTTCCTCAGGCATCAGCCTCCCTCAGGCATCAGGCTCCCTCAGGCAACAGGCTCCCTCAGGCATCAAGGGTCAACACCTCACGCGACGGCGATTGCGACACCTACGAGGCATTCGCTCCGCGGTCGTGGATCAGCGCGGTCGAGACCGTCGGCACGCTGACCCCGCCGAGGGGCACTCGCCGTACGCGATCGCTGCCGCAGGTCACGGGTCGCACCGCTGCCCGACCATCCGGCACGACCATGCCGATCAGGACGGAGACGAACAGAGGCAACCGGTACCGCTCGGAATCGAGCGTAGGTGCCATGAGGTCGCCTCGAAGCGGGCGATCCGGAGACAACGCTCGGGCTTCGCCGAGCGGGATCGACGGCTGTTCGGTCGGTCGCCCACGCTCCGGCGACGAACCGATCCCCGACCGGGTCGCGTCCCGAGCCGCGGCACCCCGCCGCCAGGCATCACATCACCGACGGGACGGCGCTCGACGGCTCCAACGCCCGAGGTGATCGGCGCTCGGCCGACGAACCGCATCGGCGGTGGTCGGGCCAACCCGATCACCGCTTCGGGGGCTGGTCGGGCTGACTCCGGATCCACCTATCCGTACCGTCGAACCGACCCACCGACATCCAAGGAGGTGTTCATGGCGCTGTTGCTCTGGCTGATCCTGTTCGTGATCTCGTGGCCGCTGGCGGTCATTGCGCTCATCGCGTACCCGCTCGTGTGGCTGCTGCTGGTCCCGTTCCGTCTCGTCGGCATCTCGGTCTCCGGTGTACTCGAGTCGGCACGAGCCGTCGTGACGCTGCCGGCCCGGCTCGTCGGTCGGGCCGGACGCCGCTGAGCGCTCCCACCGAGATGGGTGCTGCCGATTCCGCCGTAGGGTGGAGCGTTCCCGTTTTGCCGGGACCGGTACAGATCGAGAGCACGATGGAACACTCCCCCGCACACGACGACCAGCCACACGACGGCGCGGCACACGACGACCAGTCACACGACGACCAGCCACACGACGACCAGACACACGACGACAACTCACA
>CAXBAZ010000662.1:0-2870 GCA_963973395.1 uncultured Acidimicrobiaceae bacterium | reverse complement strand
GTGCCCGCAGCGCCGTGGATCGTGCACCCCATCGGTAGGGTCGGAGCGGTGATCGCGTGTGTGTACTGCGGGGGTGAGCACGAGCGCCCCGCCGACGTCAAGCAGTGCTGGGCCGACCACGACGACGCGTCCACCGCCGTCACCACCACAACGACCACCACCGCACCGACCACCACTACAACGACCACCGCCACAACCACCACTGGCACCGCTCCGCCCGGGGTCGATGATCGTGCCGCACCCTCCCCGGCCGCCCCACCCCTCGCAGCTGCCGACACGGTCGACGTCGCGCTCCACCGTGGCCCGCCGGCGCTCGGCCGTCACGTCGTGGTGCGAACCGGCCAGGAGACGCCGGCCGAGTGGCGGACGTGCCGACGCATCGACGCCGAGACCCCCGACCAGACGCTGCTCGATACGCTCCGCAGCGCAGCGCACGACCGGGAAGGCCTGGTCATCGCACTCGCGTCCGACCCGTCGTTCGACCGGATGCCCGACTCCACCGACGAGCGTCAACCGTTCACGGTCGGCGTCGCCCACGAGTTCCTGCCCGAAGCGGTGCACCACCTGCTCTGGTCGAACTCGATCGACGCCCGAGATCCGGCCGCTGGCCGGTGGCGGTTGATCGATCGAGCGTGCGCCCTGGGTGCATCGGTCATCGCCCCCGGTGGCACCGGCGACGTCACGACACCCGACGGGCGTGCCGTCTGGCTCGACGGTGGCCCCGTACGCTTCACACCGCCCGACGACGGACACCGAGTGGTGCACGCCGTCCAGATCGAACACGGTCGGTTCGACCCGCCGACCACCAACGACACCACGGCCGAACTCGCCCCCGATCAACTCGCCGCGGTCACACATTCGTCCGGCGCGGCACGCATCATCGCACCCGCCGGATCGGGCAAGACGCGTGTGCTGACCGAACGGGCGCGGCATCTGCTGACCCAGTGGAACATCCCGCCCGGTGCACTCACGCTCGTCGCGTTCAACAAGCGGGCCCAGGAGGAGATGCAGGCACGCACCTCCGACCTGCCGGGGCTCCACGTCCGAACGCTGAACGCGATCGCGCTGGCGATCGTCAACGGTTCCGCCCCCTTCGCGGCGCAGCGGCGGCGGTGGCGCACGATCGACGAACCCGACGTACGGCGCATCCTCGGCAGACTCGTCCAGTCGCCGCGCAAGCTCAACATCGACCCGCTCGCACCATGGATCGACGCGCTCAGCCTCGTGCGACTCGGCCTCGTCGACCCGATCGAGGCCGAAGCGAGGTACGGCGGTGACGTCGACGGCCTGGCGGATGTGTGGCCCGGGTACCGGGCAGCGCTCGACCGCGACGGAGCGGTCGACTTCGACGACCAGATCTACCGCGCGATCGAGGTGCTGCTGACCCAACCCGAGGCGCGTCGCGCCGCGCAACGGGCGTGCCGGGTGCTGCTCGTCGACGAATTCCAAGATCTCACGCCGGCCCACCTGTTGCTGATCCGGCTCCTCGGCGCACCCGGCGGAGCGGTCTTCGGCGTCGGCGACGACGACCAGACGATCTACGGGTACAACGGCGCCGATCCCGCCTGGCTGATCGACTTCGAGCGCTGGTTCCCCGGCGCCGATTCGCATCCCCTCGAGGTCAACTACCGGTGCCCGGCCGGTGTGGTCGACATCGCCGACCGCCTGCTGCGCCACAACCGGCGCCGGGTCGACAAGACGATCCGAGCCGCCTCGGCGCTGACCGGGGGATGGGAGGCGTCGTCGTCCGACGACCCGGTCGGCGCCTCGGCGACCGCAGTCCGCACCACGATCGAGGCGGGCGCCGCCCCGGGCGACGTCGCGGTGCTCTCGCGGGTGAACGCGACGCTCGTGCCGGTACAGGTTGCAGTGACCGCGTCCGGCATCCCGATCTCGGGTGGCGTCGGTGGCGACTACCTCGAACGCACGGCAGTGCGGGCGGCGCTCGCCTGGCTGCGACTGGCGCGCGGCTCCGAGTTCTCGGCCGCCGACATCGGCGAGGCGCTGCGACGCCCGTCGCGTGGACTGAGTCCCCGCCTGAGGGACTGGGCGGGAGAACAGAACGACATCGCCGGCCTCGAACGCCTCGCCGCCCGCCTGACCAACGACCGTGACGCGACCAAGATCACCGACTTCAGCGTCGACTTGGCGCGGATGGCGGGCCTCGTCCGGCGTCGGGCGTCGACGGCCGAGGTGCTCGACGTCCTCATCGACCGGATCGGGCTCGGGGGAGCGGTCGCCACGCTCGACCAGGGGCGCCAGGGCATGAACCGTTCGGCACAGGGTGACGACCTGCTCGCACTGCGCCAACTCGCCAGGCTGCAGCCCGACGTGTCCGTCTTTGAGCGGTGGCTCCGCGACCAGCTGATGGTCCGGCGCGATCCGGCCGGTGTCGTGCTGAGCACGGTGCACCGGGTCAAGGGTCAGGAGTGGCCATACGTGGTGGTGCACCTCGCCGACGCCGACCAGTATCCCCACCGTCTCGCCGACGATGTCGAGGAGGAGCGCCGGTTGCTGCACGTGGCGATCACCCGCTGCCGTGAACACGTCACGATCGTGAGCGGTGACACGCCGAGCCCGTTCGTCGCCGAGTTCACGACCGAGCCTCCCGAGCACCCGCCCGAGCCGGCGCCGCGCCCCGCCGTCCGGGCATCGAGTGGGGGCACGAAACCCGACGCCGCCGATCATCCGCTGCTCGACCGGTCGCTGGTGATGGCCGTGCCCGGTCTCGTGCTCGTCGACCAGGGCCAGGAGTGGTTGGTCGCCGAGCTCGAACCCGAATCAGCGGTCGCCGTGCGCGAGGGTGCGACCCGTCGCTTCCGGCTCGGCAGCAAGGTCGAGACAGCGGGCAAGCAGCGCGGCAAACTGGG
>CAXBAZ010000661.1:0-2873 GCA_963973395.1 uncultured Acidimicrobiaceae bacterium | reverse complement strand
GATGCGCAGTACGTGGACGTCGGCCTCGCCGAGCTGCTTGCGGAGGCGGGTCGTCGCAGCCCGTCCGGCTGCGTCACCGTCGAGAGCGAGCACGATGGCTGAACCGGCGGCGTGGCTCCGGATCTCGTCGGCGGCCGGGGAGGTGTCGCCAGTGGTGATCGAGGAGGTGGAGATCAGAGCGACGGAGCGGTGGCCGGCTTGGGCGACGATGAGTCCGTCGAAGACTCCCTCGGAGACCACGACGAGGCCGGTGCTGGGGGCGCCGCGTGGGAACGTGACAGCCGGGAGGGAGCCGTGGGTGGGGCGAGGGTTGCTGTACTTGCTGGGTGCTTGGCCGTCGAGATTCCGGACCTGGACGTAGGCGAGCTCGCCAGCGCGGTCGAACGAGCAGACCGTGATGCCGCGCCAGCGCGGCAGCCCACGAGGGCGAGGAGTGACGTGGGCGCCGGGGTCATAGCCGATGCGGTTGGCGCGCAGCACCTCGTCTCTGAGGCCGCGTCGATGGAGCCAATCCCGGGCGTTTGCGCCTTCGGGCTGCCAGAGCCGGTGCTCGCACTCGTTCACCCAGCGCCGCAGCGCCGCTGATAGTGGTCGCGCCGCTGCCACGGTCGGTTTCCGCTCGGTGGGAGGGGGCATCACTCCGGCTCGCTGCTCGAGCCATCGCATCGCGCCGCCGACGTCGAGGTTGTGGCCGATCATGACGGCGTCGATCGCTGTGCCGTCATGGCCGTCGGACCAGCAACGCCAGCGCTCGAGGCCCTTGCGGTCCACGAACATCGTGACGGAGGGATGGTCGTCTTGATGGTCGGGGGAGAAGCACGCCCATCGAGCGCTTCGGCCTTGGCCGGTCGGCTGTCCGCTCAACGAGGTCAAGAGCGCGGCGAGGTCGGTGCGATCGAGGATCTCGCGGGCATTCATCGTGTCGTTCCGCTCCCGCTACCGGGCGGCTGACGCTTGGGATTGCTGGGTGTGTTCGGCGGCAGCGGTGTCGGTGCCGCGTTGGTGCGGCGTGTATTGGACCCAGCGGGCAGCGAGGCCGACACGCTCGCGGCGTGCTCCGTCGTCGGTCGTCCAGGTGCTTTGCCGGCCGTTGCCGCGCAATTCGACTCGGTCGCCCTTGTGGGCGGTGGAGATGATGTCGACGGCAGTGTCGCCGAACACAGCCACGTCGTAGAAGTCGGTCTGTTCGACGCCGGGCTGGTTTGACGCGACGCGCAGCTTGGCCATTGGCTTGCTGTCCGAGCCGTAGGTCGACAGCTCGGGGTCGGCGGCGAGGCGGCCGATGAGGGTGAACTTCAACATGGGATTGGTTCCTTTCGGGATATGGGTATTGGGCTGGCAAGAACGGGGGTCACCACGCGGGAACGGTCGGATCGAAGGTGTCGAGCGACCACCAGTCGCTGGTGGTGGGACGCACACGGACGGGTCGACGGCCGGGTGACGGTTCGGTGTGGGAGTCGGACCGGCACGGGATCTGCCACAACGTCTCGATGCGGTTGAGGGCGGCCGCAAGCTGCGTGAGGAATTGCGCGGGAAGGTGGGGGTCGGTGCCGGGCAGCCATGCCGCGCACCACACAAGCCACAACGACTGGGCTTCTTCGACGAGGGCGGGATGACGGAGCCAGCAGGCCGGAAACCACCGGGCGAGCCGGAACGTGCCGATCGCCCACTCGGTCCACGCGGTCACGTCAGCCCACCACGCGTCCTCGAGGTCACCGAGCAACTCGGCTCGTCGGGGTGCTGGTGCTTGGGGACCGTCGTACGGGTGCGGGGTGCGCCACGGATAGTTCAGCTCTCCGAATCGGAGCTGCTCGCCGTCGTCGGGTGGCTGGACGCCGAACTGGTCGAGAAACTCGTCGCTCATGCGGCGTACCCCTTCGGTGGGCGCCGGTCGAAGATGCGGTCTTGGCGGAGCAGAATCCCGCGGCCGGAACGGGCGATCATCAGGGCGTGCCCGCGTTTCTCGGAGTCGAGTTTGCGGATCTCGTCGGGCCGCATGACCGGGACTTGCCGCCACGACCACGAGTAGTCGCCGGAGTCGAGGAGGCCGATGCGACCGGACCATGACGCCTGCAGGACGCGTTCTTCGCGGACGCCGAGCAGGGTCGAAAGGTCTTCGAGGTCGTCGGCGTCAGAGAGACCGCCGAGGATGATCTTGGCGTTGCTGAAGTCGAGCAGCGCGTCGCCGAGTTCTTTGCCCCACGTGTTGCGGGCGGCGGCCATCGACTGCAGGACGACCATGGTTTGGATGCCCGAACCGCCCCCGGTCGAGAGCAACTGCTCGAGGCGAGGGATGGGTGCGACGTTGACGGCCTCGTCGAGGGCGAGCAGCAACGGTGGGCGCAGCCGTCCGCCGTCGCGGCCGAGTTCGCGGGCTGCCTCGACGATCGCCGCGGTCAGCGCTGTGCACACACCGGCGGCGAGGGTCTGATGCGACACCGAGCCGAGCATCCAGATCGTCCCCGATGACCGCAGCAGTTCGATCGGGTCGAACGAGTCGGCGATGGACACGCCACACATGCGGCGAATGTGGGGGAGCCGGAACGGTTCGAGCGCCTGGAGGACTTGGCCGGTGACGCCTGCCTTGAAGCGCGGGTCCTTCGTGGCGGCGGACTCGACCTGGTCGGCGACGGAGTGGACCGTTTCGCGGTCGATCGGGTCTGGGAGCTGGTCGCCGGCGTGGCGCAACACCTCGGCCGGTGACAAATCGCTGTCACGGTCTGCCCAGCCGAGCACGTCGCGAATCGTTCCGTCGCGATGCGCGGCCGACATGAGATAGGCGCCGAGCAGTGTGTAGGCGGCGTTGCGCCAGAACTGGTCGTTCGGGCCGCCATCGTCGACCGCGCTGAACAGTGCTTCGGCTCGTAGCTTGG
>CAXBAZ010000660.1:0-2887 GCA_963973395.1 uncultured Acidimicrobiaceae bacterium | reverse complement strand
GTCGCTCGTGCTCGATCGACGCGACCGCGGGATCCAGATCCTCGATGCGGACCAGGAACTCGCGGCCGCTCGCCCTGGCCGCCAGCCACGCCACCAGGGCCGTGCGGAGATTGCCCAGGTGCAGGTCGCCGGTGGGCGAGGGTGCAAAACGACCGGCCATCGCGCCATTCTGGTGGTTGTGGTCGGCCGTCGCGATTCCGAGCGCCAGTTGAACCGCCGCGAGCGGATGCAACGGATCCTCGAACGCGACGGCGCCGAGTGCGTGTGGTGCCGACGGCCGCTCGAGGTCGGACTCGTCGCCGCGACCACCGAACACCTCGTGCCCCGCATCAAGGGCGGTCCGAGCTGGATCGAGAACGAGCTGGCGGCGTGCCGGCGCTGCAACGGAGAACGCGGCCATCGCACGCCGGGCGACTGGTTCGACGAGTGCGAGCGACGGGGTTGGCAACCGAACCTCACCACCGTCGTCGGAGCACTCCGGGCGCTCGACGCAGCGATCGCCCGGCGCGGCGGCCAGCGCCGCGCCCGGCCCTACGTGGCCGCCCAACTCCGGCGGCTCGACCCCGACCAGCGAGTGGGTCGGTCGGCGGATCGCCGATAACCGACGCAACTGCGCGGATGAGCGTGGACTCGGCCCCTAACATGCGTCGCCATGGAGTGCCCCGCCTGCGGACGCCGCGTCGAATCCGGAGACCGGTTCTGCAACGGATGCGGCACATCGCTCCAGGGCGTCACCGACACGACCCAGATCGTCGCCGTCGTCGACGAGCCCGAAACCTCGCCGACGACGCCACCACGCGCCGCTGACGAGACGGCGAACGACGACGAACACTCGGACCAGGCGCCCGACGAACCCGACCTCGCCCGGACCGAGCTGATCACGATCGACACCGACGACGAGAACTGGAGCGACGAGCCGGCGTGGGCCGCAACCGGTTCGATCCCGACCACCGACCCCGCCACCGGGCCCGACGCGACGTCGACCGCCACGGGCGACCTGCCGGCGACCGAACCGATCACCGAGGTCTGGATGGAGCGCGTCGCCGACGAGCCCCCCGCGACCACCCCGTACGACTTCACCGAACGCGAGCCCGTCGCGGTCACGGGCGAACTCGAGGCACAGGCCCACGCCACGGCGACGATGCCCGTCGTCCCGGCCGCGACGACGCCACCGACCCCACGATTCGGCTTCAACCTGATCCTGCTGATCTCGATCGTGACCGGCGCCGTCGCGCTGGTCGCGTTGTTCGCGGACATCCTGACGATCACGAGCGACACCCGGCTCGTACAGACCGACGACACTCCGCCCGACTTCCGCACCGGCACCTGGATCCTCGACGACCTCGCCGACAACATGTCGATCGCCGGGTTGATCGCGATCGTCGCGATGGTCGCCGGTGGCGTCGCCTCGGGCTTCCGGTGGCGGTGGGGGTCGGGCCTGGCGGGCGGGGCGGGCCTCGCGTTCGCCGGATTGGCGGCGGTGGCGGTCGGACTCGCACAGTTCCCGATCGACTCCGCCCGTGCGTTCGCGCGGGTGCCCACCGATGACCCGTTCGTGCTCACGATCACCCGCGATCTCGGCTACTGGCTGCTCGTCGCGGCCGGTGCGCTCGGCGTCGTGCTGTTCTTCGCGTCGATCAACGAAGCGTTCGGCGACCGACGGGCCGGACTCAACCCGTGGATCGCGGCACTCGGTGCACTCGCCGTCGTCGTGACGGCCGGCGGCCCCCTGCTGCCCGAGAACCAGGCCGTGTTCAGTGACAACTGGTACCTCGTCGAGGGGGTCGGCGAACCGTCCGCCCTGCTGCTCGCCGGGCGCCTCGTGCAACTCGGGCTGTTCCTGTTGGGCGGACTGATCGGGTTCCTGTCGGTACGGCGCTGGGGGCTCGGGCTCGCGGTGGGCGCCACGCTCCCCGGCGTCTGGTTGGTCGTCAGCACCCTGCTCGACGTCACCGACGACCCCGTCGGGCTCGGATTCCGGAACCCGGGAGCGTCCGACATGCACGTGCACGGTGTGACGATCATCGGCACGAGCGCCGTGCTCGCGATGATCGTGCTCGCGGTGGTGGCCGCCTACGACCAAGCCGTCCGCGAACGCCCCTGACGCACCACCCCAGGGGCGTGATCACGGCGGTGCCGTGCGAGACTGCGGCAGTGACACAGATCGAGTTCCGGAGCGACAACGCGGCCGGGGTCGCCCCCGAGATCGTGCAAGCGGTGGCCGACGCCAACATCGGTTCGGCGCTCGCGTACGGTGACGACGAGGTCACCGCCCGGCTCCACGAGGTGGTCCGTGAGGTGTTCGAGCACGAGGCCGCACGGGTGTTCCCGGTTACCAGCGGCACCGCCGCCAACGCCCTGGCGCTGACCGCGATGTGCCCGCCGTGGGGTGCGGTGCTGTGCCACGAGACCGCTCACATCCTGAACAGCGAGGGGGGCGCCACGTCGATGCTCGGCGGCGGCGCCGTGATGCGCGGGGTGGGCGGCGACGACTTCCGCATCGAGCCCGACGAGTTGCGGGCCGCGCTCGGCGGAGTTCGGTGGGGAGATCCGCACCACTCGCAGCCCGCGGTGCTGTCGTTGACGTCTCCCACCGACATGGGCACGATCTACGGCGTCGCCGAGATCGTCGAACTGGCCGAGGTCGCCGCCGCCGCCGGGCTGAGGATGCACCTCGACGGTGCCCGGATCGCGAACGCGCTCGTGGCGCTCGGCTGCACGCCGGCCGAGATGACGTGGAGGGCCGGCGCCGACGCGGTGTCAGTGCGCATGCGAGAGGTCCCGGAGCCCGCGCTCACGCTCCTGCTCGCGCGGACCATCCGCGAATTTCACGCGCGCACCGGCCGACGTGTCGGGCTTCGCCCTGCGGCGACTTTCGCAGGGGCGG
>CAXBAZ010000659.1:0-2890 GCA_963973395.1 uncultured Acidimicrobiaceae bacterium | reverse complement strand
TCTACTGCTGCACCGTCGCCGATTCGGGCGAGGAGGAAGTCAAGGCCACGGTGACCACGGGCCCGGGAACGGGCACCGACACCACGACGGTCACGACCTCGACGCTGTCCCTCGAAGCGGCTCCGTCGTCGACGCTGCCACGCGGCGACTCGGTCTGCATCGATGTACTCGTCGCGACGACCGACGGTGTCGACGAGACGCCGGCCAGCGGCGCCGCGATCGATTTCGACGTCGACGGCGCCAACGGCCCGACGACCGGCTCGGATCTGACCGACGCCTCAGGTGCCGCACAGTTCTGCTACACCGGCGCCAACGGCGGGCAAGACATCGTCACGGCCACGATCACGAGCGGCGCCCCGGCGGACTCGCGTGCGATCATCGTCAACTGGAGCGGCGCACGCGTCGATGTCGTCGACGTCTCACAGAACGCCAACGGCACCGGCAAGGTCGTGCCCGTCACGGTGGACGAGTTCACCGACGGCACGGTCTACGCGACCGTGTCGATCCCCGCGGGTGCGGGCACGCTGAGCCTGAACACGTCGGGCTACGCAGTGGCGTTGACCGCGCCCACGCCGAGCTTCACGAACCAGAGCACCCTCGCGTTCGAGGGCAGCCTGAGCAACATCTCGGGCCTCCTCTCCTCGCGCCTCACCTGGAACGCTCCGGCCGACGCGGGCAGCTCCACGATCACCGTCACGGTGGCCGACGATCTCGCCTCGCCGACCGAGTCCGCAACCGGCACCGGCACGCTGTCGGTGACGGCGCCTCCGGTCATCACCAAACAGCCCGAGTCGCTGACGGTGGACGCCGGCGCAACCTTCATGCTGCACGCCCATTCCTCCGGTGTTCCGACGCCGGTTGCGCAGTGGCAGGTCAGCACCGACGGCGGCGACACCTGGACCAACTTCAGTGGCGGCGAGGAAGGCCATCTGATGCTGATGGCCACCAACGAGATGGACGGCAACCACTACCGCGCTCGCATCTCGAACTCGATCGGCAACGTGACCAGCGAAGTCGCCGTGGTGACCGTCAACGTGGCAGTCGCGCCCGTGTTCACCGACGATGCCGTCGCGAACCTCGTGGTCGGCACCCCGCTGGCCGATGCCGTCGCTGCCTCCGGTACTCCGGCGCCGACGTACTCGGTGACGGCGGGCTCGCTGCCCGCCGGCCTGACGCTCGACCCGGCGACCGGGGCCATCACCGGTACCCCGACGGCCACCGGGCCGTACTCCTTCACCATCGAAGCGGCCAACACGGCCGGCACGGTGTCGACCGTGATCAGTGGAGTGGTCGAAGCCGCGCCCGTCGACTCGGACGAACCGCCGCTGGGCGGGTTCACCGTGGGTGTTCCCTTCACCGGCTCCGTCGAGATCGACGGCGAACCCGCGCCGACGTATTCGGTCACCGACGGCGAGCTGCCCGACGGCCTGACGCTCGACCCCGTGACCGGAGCGATCACGGGCACGCCGACCACGGCCGGCGACTACTCGTTCTCGATCACCGCGGTGAACGAGCACGGATCGGTGACGATGACCTTCACCGGCACGATCTCCGCCATCGACGACGGGACTGTCGATCCGCCCGTCGACGACAACGGCCCGCTGCTCGTCCGACTCGATCCGGCCCGGCTGGTCGACACACGGACGACCGATCGCCTCGACGCCGGTGACGTCCTCCGCGTTCCCGTCGCCGGCATCGCCGGTGTCCCCGAGGACGCCGAATCGGTGGCGCTCAACGTGACCGTCGTCGATCCGGCCGAGGAAGGATTCGTCACCGTGTATCCGTGCGGTGAGGATGTCCCGCTGGCGTCGAACGTCAACTTCGCGATGGGTGAAGTCGTCGCCAACGCCGTCACGGCGACCGTCGGCGACGACGGCGCAGTGTGCGTCTACACCTTGACCGACGTCGACGTCGTCGTCGACCTCAACGGTGCCTACAGCGCCAACGAGGGGACGGACGGCCTGATGCCGCTCGGCCCGACGCGAGTGCTCGACACCCGGATCGAGTCGGCGAAGCCGACGGCCGGCTCCGTGCAGCGCATCGAGCTCCGCGACCTCGACGGTGTTCCGGCGGACGCCACGGCAGCGATGCTGAACGTCACGGTGACCGAACCGGAAGCGCTGGGGTTCGTCACGGTGTACCCCTGCACCGACGATGTCCCGACGGTGTCGAGCGTCAACTACGTCGCCGGGCAGACGGTACCCAACGCCGTGTTGGCACCGTTCGACGCCGACGGCGCGGTCTGCCTGTTCACACTGGCAGCGGCCCACATCGTCGTCGACGTCAACGGCGCGTTCTCGCCGTCGGAGGTTGACGGTACGGTCCGCGCACTGGCGCCCACCCGTCTCGTCGACACCCGTACGACCGGTACGCCGCTCACCGGCAACGAGCCGTTCGAGTTGCGTGTCACCGGTCGGGGCGGCGTGCACGCCGACGCGACCGGAGTCATCGTCAACGTGACGGTGACCGAACCGGCCGCAATCGGATTCGTGACCGTCCACCGATGTGGCGAGCCCACACCGGTGGCCTCGAACCTCAACTTCGTGGCGGGTGAAACCGTTGCCAACGCCGTCCTGGCGCCGGTCGACGCGGACGGCGACATCTGCATCGTCTCGCTCGTCGACACCCACCTCGTCGTCGACGTCAACGCGGCCCGCCAGAAGTAGGGCGACCACCGAGATCCCCGGGCCCGCACATCGGGCCCGGGGATCGCGCTGTGAGTCGGAGATTCCCGTTCCGGCCCGGGCCGGTCGCCGGGCAGTGCGTGGTCGATGGCGGCCAGGCGCTCGCTCGCTACCGTGGTGGCGGGAAGGGGAACGATGACCAGCGCCCAGCCGACGCAGACCAGCGCTGTGTCCCCCGACGCCGATGCCGCTCCCCCGGCCGCCAC
>CAXBAZ010000658.1:0-2894 GCA_963973395.1 uncultured Acidimicrobiaceae bacterium | reverse complement strand
GCGGTGGATACGCAGCGATCGACGCGACCCGCATCCTCGACACCCGTGAGGTGCCCGGACGACTCGTCGCCGAGACCGAATACCGCGTCGACGTGCCCGAGGACCTCGTCGGCACCGACGCCACCACGCTGACCGTGAACCTCACGGTCACCGAACCCAGCGCACCGGGCTACATCACGGTCTACCCGTGCGGCACCGACCGCCCACTCGCCTCGGCCACCAACTACACGACCGACGAAACCCGCGCCAACGTCGTCGACGTGCCGTACGAAGCCGGAAGCGATATCTGCCTCTGGAGCCTCGTCGATACCGATGCCGTCATCGACGTGCAGGGATACCACGGGCCCTCGAACGAGAACCGCATCGTGCCCCGCACCGCGACCCGACTCGTCGACACCCGCCCCGGCGACAAACTCGAAGCCGGCGAAACCCGCGTCATCGACGTCGTCGGCACGGGCATGGCGTCCGCGTCGGCGACCGTCGTCGCCCTCAACATCGCCGCCACCCAAACCGAAGGCCCCGGCTTCATCACCGTGTTCCCCTGCGGCGACAAACGCCCACTCGCCTCCAACCTCAACTTCACCGCCGACCAGACCGTCAGCAACGAAGTGTTCGTCGAACCTGGCGCCAACGGCACCGTGTGCGTCTACACGCTCACCGGCACACACCTCGTCGTCGACCTCGACGCCACGTTCGAACCGAGCGGCACCCTCGCCTTCTCGCCGGTCGTCGCCGGACGGGTCGCCGACACCCGCCCCGCCGACAAGCTCACCGCCGGCGAGACCCGCGAATGGAAGATCGCCGACGGCGTGGCCGCCGTCGCCCTCAACGTCGTCGCCACCCAAACCGCCGGACCCGGCTTCCTCACCGTGTTCCCCTGCGACACCGAGCGGCCCATCGCCTCGAACGTCAACTTCTACGAGCGGCGCCAGACCGTGAGCAACCACGTCACCGCCCGCGTCGACGACAACGGCAACATCTGCGTCTACGCGAGCATCGCCACCCACATCGTCATCGACGTCGAAGGCACCTACCGCGAACTCACCAACTGACCACCCGACCGGAGGGGGGTCACACCCCCTCCGGCCACGCCACCATCCAACGCGCGCCGACTTCAGGTTCTCTGCACGAACGTGTGTCCTGCATTCTTCATCCCATCTGGTGGGATATGAAATAACGAGCGGCAACTTTCGTCAATTTGATCTCAAGTCGGCCGCCGATCTGCCGATCGAACTCGGTGCTCACTTTCAGAACCTCCGCCAAACGTTCTCGCATCGCGCTGACCCAGGCGTTCGTGCTCGCCGTCGCCGGCGTGCTCGCTTTCCCCACGGCGTCGCCCGCCGAGGCCGCGTCGGAGATCACCGACACGTACAACTACACCGGCTCGGTCCAGACGTTCACGGTCCCGGCCGGCGTGACCTCGATCGAGGTCACCCTCACGGGCGGCCAGGGGGGCCGCGGCGGCGGGGATGCACAGGGCGTACCGACCCCGGGTGGCTACCAGGGCGTCGTGACCGGCACCATCGCCGTCACCCCGGGCCAGGAACTCACCGTCGCGGTCGGAGGCGGCGGCGGTACCGGAGCATCGAGTGTGAACAACACCGGCGGGGGCACTGCCGGCCTGAACCCCCTGAGCGGCTACGACGGATCTCGTGGCGGCAACGCCGGCAACGCCGGTTCGTCCGGCGCCGGCGGCGGCAGCGGCGCGGCGACGGTGCTGATCGTCGACGGCACACCGATCGTCGCCGGAGGTGCGGGCGGCAACGGCGGCAACGGCCAGTACCTTCCCATCGTCGGTCGCCGCGCCGAGCCGACGCACACAGCCCGTCCCGACACCGCTTCGACCACGGGGCGACCGGGTTGGAACACAGCCGACGCCTGCACCGTTGCCAGCTGCGATGGCGGCGCATCCGGCGCCGGCGGCGGCGGTGCGGTCGGTGGCGAACGCGGCACGATCCAGTACGGCGGCGCAACCGCTACCGAGTATTTCGGTTTCGGAGGCTTTCCCGGCGCCAACGCCACCGCCGGATTGCCCGGTCTCAGCGCCGCCTACAGCTACTACGCCGGCAACGGCGCCAACGGCTCGATGACGATCACGTACAGCGACGGCGCCCCGAGCGCACCGTTGAACCTTTCCGGCGCCTCCGCAACGAACGCGGTGCAGCTGTCGTGGTCCGCACCGTCGACACCTGGCTCGTCGCCGATCACCGACTACCGCGTCGAATACGGCACCAGTGCGTCGGGGCCGTTCACCGTGTTCGCGGACGGCGTTTCGACCGCCACCGGAGCCGAGGTCACCGGACTCACCAACGGCACGACCTACTTCTTCCGGATCACCGCGATCAACGGCATCGGTGCCGGTACGTCTGCGACCACCGCGGTCGGCATCATTCCGAGCGATGTGCCCGACCGACCGACCATCGACACCGCCACGGAGTTCGGTGGCGGCGCACACATCGAATTCACCCCCGGCGACAGCGACATCGAGATCACCGCGTACGAGTACCGCCTCGACGGTGGTGCGTGGCAGACCGGATCCGTGACCGGATCACTCATGACGATCACCGGACTCGCCAACGGCACGACGTACTCGATCGACATCCGCGCGATCAACGCGATCGGCGCGAGCCTGCCGTCGACGCCCGCCGTGTCGGTCACCCCGATCGACGTCCCCCAGGCCCCGTCCGGCACGCTGTTGAGCGCCGGCGACGGCACGATCGATGCCACCTGGAACGCCCCGACCGCCACCAACGGCTCGCCGATCAGCGACTACGTCATCGAGTGGGCCACAACGATCGACGGGGACTACACGACCGTGGTCGACGGTGCCTCCACTGACACCTCCCACCAGATCACGGGCTTGACCAACGGCACCACGTACTTCGTGCGGATCG
>CAXBAZ010000657.1:0-2910 GCA_963973395.1 uncultured Acidimicrobiaceae bacterium | reverse complement strand
GGCGGGCACGAACGTGGGGTGGATCGTGAGCGGCGTGCCGAGGTGCAGGGCTCGGAACACCACGGACAGACCACCGACGTGCGACAGGGGCAGGCAGGCCAGCCAGTGGTCGTCGGGCCGCACGCCGAGTCGCGTCGATGTGGCCTCGGCCGATGCCGCGATCGCGGCATGGGTCAGCACCACACCCTTCGGGTCGCCGGTCGACCCGCTCGTGGTCAGCACCGCGGCGTCGCCGCGTTCGGTGGGGCGACCGACGCCGGTTCGGCTCCGGTCGACGCCGTCGACGACCCGGCCGGCGCCGACGTTTTCCACCAGCGCCAGCTTCGCAGCATGGGGCAGTCGCTGATCGACCGGGAAGATCGCATCACCCGCATCCCATGCCCGGCGCAGTTCCTCGACGAAGCGGTCCCCGCCCGCGAGGTCGAGCGCGACGAGGTCGGGCACGTCAGGCGAGCACCGGGTCGATCGGCGTGACGATGCCGACCGCGTGCTCGATCTGGGCGGCGACCGCCAGACAGCGCAGATCGGTGAAGCGGTCGCCCATGATCTGGACGCCGACCGGCAGCCCGGCGGCCGTCCCGCACGGCACGACGGCGGCCGGGATGCCCAGGAGGTTGGCCGGCAGCACCGGTCGGAGCGTGTCGCGGATCACGCCGATCGCCTTGTCGCCGATGTCGTCACCGTGGCGGAACGCAGGTCGGGCCCAGGTCGGCGAGATCAGGATCGGATGTTCTCCGAAGAACTCCGACCACGCACGGATCGCCGCGAATCGGCGGCCCTGGAGCTCGACCGACGACATGAACTCGGGCGCTGGGTACTCGTCGACCAGCGACGTGAGCACGGATGCGGCATCTGCGGACATCACCATCTCCAGGAGGGGGCGGGTGACCGCGATGTCGCCCAGCAGCAACATCGCCCACAGTTCGAGCGTCTCGTCGTAGCGCGGTGGTGTGGCGTCGACGACGTCGTGTCCGGCGTCGGCCAGCAGGTCGGCTGACCGGTTCACGGCTGCTGCGATCTCGGGGTCGGTGTCGCCACCGGGCGGATCGGCCATGACCGCGATCCGGAGCCGCTCGCCGTCATCGAGGTCGGTGAGCACCGCCGGCACCGAGCGCGGGTCGCGCGGGCTCCAACCGGCGAGGGCGACCAGACCCGCGCGGACGTCGGCGACGTGGCGGGCCATCGGGCCTTCGCAGAGCATCTGCTGGGCGGCGCCGAGCAGATCCTCCGGCGGGACGACCGTCGCCATCGGCACCCCCCCGACGGTCGGCTTGATCGATGCGATGCCGCAGCAGTGCGCCGGGTTGCGGAGTGAACCGCCGATGTCGTTGCCGAGCCCGATCGGACTCATGCCCGACGCGATCGACGCCGCTTCCCCTCCGCTCGAGCCGCCGGCGGTCACCTCGGGATTCCACGGGTTCCGGGTCAGGCCGTGGAGCGACGAGTGGGTGTGCACGCGCAGCCCGAGGTCGGGCAGGTTCGTGCGGGCGAACGGGATCGCACCGGCGGCGCGCATGCGCGCCACGGTCGGCGCATCGACGGGAGCGATCGCGTCGGCCAGGGCCGGAACACCCTGCGTCGTGGGTGTTCCGGCCAGGTCGATGTTCTCCTTCACCGTGCAGGGCACGCCGTGGAAGACGCCGAGTTCGTCACCGTCGGCGACCGCCCGGTCGGCCGCGTCGGCAGCGGTGAGCGCCTCGTCGTCGAGGCGTCGCACGATCGCATTGAGGTGTGGGTTCACGGCGTCGACGCGGGCGAGGTGAGCCTCCACCACGGCCCGGCTCGTCACCTCGCCGCGACGGATCCGACCGGCGAGTTCGAGTGCGCCCAGTTGCCAGAGTTCGCTCATTGCTCCATCATGACCCACGCATGACGTCGCTCTCACCACCCACACCGTCGCCGACATGGTCCGACTGGCTGGCGGGGGCCCGACCGCGCACGTTGCCCGCTGCCGTGGTGCCCGTCGCAGTGGGTGCGGGCGTCGCCGCCGGTGTGGGCGACTCGTTCGCCGCCGGCGTCGTGTGGTGGAGGGTGGTCGGGGCGCTCGTCGTGTCGCTGCTGCTCCAGGTCGGTGTGAACTACGCGAACGACTACAGCGACGGGGTGCGCGGCACCGACGACACTCGTGTCGGACCGATGCGCCTCGTCGCCACGGGGACCGCCGACGCGAGTGCGGTCAAGCGGGCCGCGCTCGGCACGCTCCTGGCTGCGGCTGCGGTCGGCGTGGCGCTCGCCGCGGCGACCTCGTGGTGGTTGCTCGCGGTCGGGGCGGTCGCGATCCTGGCCGCATGGGGATACACCGGCGGGCCGAAACCGTACGGCTACCTCGGGCTCGGCGAGCTCTTCGTGTTCGTGTTCTTCGGGCTCGTGGCCACCGCGGGCACGACGTACCTGGCGATCGGGTCGATCCCGTGGGTCACGTGGATCGCCGCGACCGGGGTCGGCTTCATGGCCTGCGCGTTGCTGGTGATTAACAACCTGCGCGACATCCCGACCGACCGTGAGGTCGGCAAGCGCACCCTGGCCGTGCGGCTCGGCGAGGACCGGACGCGCACGCTCTACGCGGCGCTGGTGGTGGGGGCATTCCTCGCTGCAGCGCTCGCGGCGGGCGAGCGGAACTGGTCGCTGATCGCGATCGCCGCCCTGCCGATCGCCCGACCGGCCATGCAGCACGTGCTCGCCGGGACGAAGGGGCCGGCGCTGATCCCGATCCTCGGGGCCACCGGCAAGGCGCAGCTGGCGTACGGCCTGCTGTTCGCGGTCGGCCTGGCGCTCGGCTGACCGTCGGCGTCGACGCCGTACGCGGTCAGAGCCAGTCGGCGATGATCCGGGCGGTTCGCTCGGGCTGTTCGGCGTGGGCGGCATGGCCGGCGCTCGGTATATTCTCAAAGGCGATGGTCCGGCCGCTTC
>CAXBAZ010000656.1:0-2911 GCA_963973395.1 uncultured Acidimicrobiaceae bacterium | reverse complement strand
CCACCCACACGACCTCGACGCCATCCTCGACCTCGTCGTCGCCGCCGTCACCAAGTGATGCAACCGCAGAAGAAGCCGCGCAGGATCGTTCGCAACGTCCGGCTTGTATCCGGGAGGTCGCACACGTCGTGCTCGCCGCGGCGCTGATCTGCGACCACAATCACGAGCGACCCACGAACTGCCCACGCCGTACCAGGCCATCGCCTTCGACCACGCCGACGAACGGACCACCGCCCCGAGACCTTGCTCTCTGAGATGTGAATGACTACTTTCGTGATACCAGGCCCCATGGCGATCGATGGTGGAGATGACCATTCTCATCCCGACAAGAGCGCCCGCCAGGGCCATGCAGAGCTAACCCTGAACAATTGCCAGCGGTCATCTCGTGCACCGCAGGAACGGCTTTGGGACGGTGCCGACCGATCGAACAAACCGGCACGTGTTATCGCAGCGTGGTGGATGCTCGCCATGCGGCAGGGAGCAAGACGCCGGCAAGGACTGCTTTCGCGAGGTCGCCGACCAGGAACGGGGCGACGCCATAGGCGATCGCGCTCGGCTCACCGACCGCCGCGGTGAGCGGAACATCGATCGATGCCGCGAGCCATACCGATCCGCACACGTAGATCACGGCCGTGCCGGCGAGGAACGCAGGCACCGCCGTGAACAGGTGTCGGTCCTGACCATGTTCCGACATGAACCCGATCACACCAGCCGCGATGACGAACCCGACGAAGTACCCGGCCGTCGATCCAGTCGCGACATCCCAGCCGCCTTGTCCGTCCGCGTAGAACGGAAGCCCGAGCGCACCGAGCGCGACGTACAGCAGTTGTGACGATGCCCCCCGGGCGGCGCCGAGCGTTCCGCCGGCCAGGAGCACCGCGAAGGTCTGTCCGGTGATCGGCACGGGCGTGAAACCGAGCGGGATCGAGATCTGGGCTGCGACCGCGGTCAACAACGCGAACCCGGCCACCAACGCAACGTCGACGACTCGACGGCGCGGCATGAGGTCGACAAGCGTCGGTTGACGAGTCGTGGTATGGAGCGCTGCGGTGGAAGCCATGATCAATCATTCTTGACCAAGTCGGAGGCGCAGTTCAATTCGCTCGCTCGGCGGATTGTTGTTGATCGTAGATCTTTCGGGCGTTGTCGATGTGGGGGCGGTTGCGTTCGGCCCATTGGACGAGATCGACGATGGTCGCTGAGAGGCTGTGGCCGAGGTCGGTGAGGATGTAGTCGACTCGTGGTGGGACGACGGGGTGGACGGTGCGGGTGACGAGGCCGTCGCGTTTCGAGGCCGCGCAAGGTGACGGTGAGCATGGGTTGGCTGATGTCCTGCTCGGCTCGGTCAGCCAGCGCGTCGCCCAGCACGCCGCGTGCCCGGTCGTCATCGTGCCCGGCTGAGCTGAGAGTCCGGTCAGGTGTCGTCGTTGAAGGCGTGTCGGCAGGCGTTGAGGGCTCGGTTGACGGCGGGTCGGATGGAGCCTTGTGCTCCGCTGTTGATCCATGACCGGAGGGCGATGGCCAGCGAGGACAGCAACGCGGCGGTGGTGGCGCGCAGTTCGATGTCGCTGCTGTCGAGGTGTTGGCGGGCTGCGAGGGTTTCGACGACGACGTGTTCGAACTGTAGGAGGACGAGTCGCTGGTAGTCGATGAGGGCGGGGTCGTCGCGCGAGAGGCGTTGCAGGAGTTGCATGCGGGCGGTGTCGGCGGCGAGTTCGTCGCCGAGTCCGAGGCACACGATGAGCAGGCTGCGGTGGGGTGGTTCGTCGACGGGTCGGGCGAGCAGCAGGTCGCGGATGCTGGAGATGATCTGGTCGGTGTCGTGATAGAGCACGGCTTCTTTGGTGGGGAAGTAGCGGAAGAAGGTGCGGGCGGCGATGTCGTCGACGGTGGCGGCTGCGAAGCCGCGTTCGTCGAACAGTTCGAGCGCGGCCGCGATGATCGATGCCCGTGTGCGGTCGGCGTGGCGTTGACGCAGCGATGGGGTCGAGGGGGTCGCGAGGCTCATGCTGCGATCATAGGCGACCCGGCAGGAATGCCATCTGGCAGACGTGCCTGGTTGCATGACTGCCATGTTTCGAAACCTCGCTGATCTTCGAATCGATGGGAGATCCGGGTTTCGGCCAGCATTTCGCCAATTCGTCGGCCCAGCGCGGGTGAACCCGGCGCCGGGTAGCGGAGCTCATAGGTGTGCGGCGGGAACCCGTAGTGGTCGAACAGGAGCGGCGGCGCTGGTGCGGTGCCGACCTCGACGACGTCCCCCTCGTGGTGTCCGGAGACCCGACGATCGCGTCGGGTTTCACGGCGATGCGGTCGGCGAACGACCTGAGGAACTCGGCGAGACGATCTCACGTGTCGGGTGGGCCCATCGTCCAATCCATGAAGAAGCACGGACCCCGCCGTGGGGGATGAACACCGAAGGGAGCAACGGTGGGCCGGTACGGTCGGGGCCGTTCAAAGTGTGTGCCTCCGAACCCGGGGACGTCAGCGTCTCCATGGCGGTGATGAGCGCCACGTCGTGTTGCGGCCCGTCACACGGCACGGCGGGACTCCCGCCGTACCAACGTTTCACGATGCGGCATGCCCACTATGATAGTTGAAGGCTCAAACACATCAAGGGAGACGAACCATGCACGACGAATCCTCCGCTTCTCGACCCGAGCCCGGTCTTTGGCTCGTCGACCGGTCGAGGTCGACCATCGCATTTCGGACCCGAAACGTCATCGGCATGAAGGTCGAAGGACGCTTCACCGATGTCGACGGCGCCATCGAGATCGCCGATGCCGCCGCCAAACCCACGGTCCGAGTGTCGATTCCGGTGCAGGGGGTCGACTCCGGGAGCCGGATGCGTGATCGGGATCTGTTGAAGAAGTCGGTGTTCGATGCCGACCAGTGGCGCGACATCCGCTTC
>CAXBAZ010000655.1:0-2920 GCA_963973395.1 uncultured Acidimicrobiaceae bacterium | reverse complement strand
GTCATGCCATACGCGATCATCGGCGCGACCCCGTTCCCGCCTGCGACGAGACGTGGCACGGGAACCGGCAGCCGAGGATGCCAACCGGCGACGGACGCGACGCCGAACCCGACCAGCAATGCGCCGATCACGATGGTCACCCACGGGAGCTGTTGCTGTGCCTCACTCGCGATCCGATCGATGATGAGCCCGATCGTTCCGAACACCACGACGAATCCGACCGAAACCGCTGCTGACACCGTGGCAACACGATGGAGACGGTGCGCGGCCGGGACGGCGATGTCGTCGCCGGCGACGAACCCGCCGAGGTAGGCCGGCAGCAGTGAGAACCCGCACGGATTGAACGTCGCGATCATTCCTGCGGTGAACGCGAGCGCAACCGTCGAGCCGATCATCGAGGCGACCTCATCGAGCACGATTGTACGACATAATGTCGTAGCGATGCGACCCAAGGCCGCTCCCGGTTCGAGCCCAGGACGGACAGATCCGCACTCCCGCGCGGCCGCCGCCGGGGATGCGCCCGTGACATCGGATCGCCCGGCCGGCCATCGCGGAACTCTGTTCGCAGGTCGGACCCGCAAAGTCGGCTCCCTGGTCGCGGTCGTGATCGTGCCGCTCGCCGCCGTCCCAGGCGCCCAGCCCGCCCGCGACGGCGCACTTGCGGCGGACTGATCACTGCCCGATGAACTCGCCCTGGACGTTGACGGTCAGGTTGATCTCGTCTTTGCGCCAGGTCTCTTCGGTCGCGTCGAGCAGGCCCAACCAGCTGAGCAAGGTTTCTTGGTTCGCAACGCTCAGCCGGGTGCACCCCTTGCTCGCAGGCTCCGGTGGAACGTTCATCGCGCCATGAATCGCCTGGCCCAGGTCGAAGTAGATCGGCTTGTACAGATTGCCGTTGAGCGGGTTGTCGACGCCGACCGGGAACTCGGTGCTGTCGTGCCAGCCGCCGTTGTCGACAGCGGGGTTGTAGCGGAAGGCGCGTGCTCGATCCTGTGGTCTCGTCTCGAACCCCTCGGTGCCCGTCGACGTCGGGAACACGAACACGAGTTGATCGCGGGTGCCGATAAACATCATTTGGCATGTCCGGTCGATCAATGCCCATCGCTCCGACTCGACTGCGGTCGACAGCGGTGCGGAGAGGCCGGTGGCCGTGAAGATCGCAGTCTGCTCCATCGAGCCCCATTGCAGGTCGTCGACGGTCGGCTCGATGCCCAACGCCAGCCGGGCTGCGCACAGCCGTTGGCCGGTCAGGGGTCCGGAGATGCCGTCGACAGCCAGGGGTTGGGTGCCGTAGGGGGCGAACAACTCGTTGAGCCTGCTCTGTAGCCCCTCCACGCTGGCCGCGACGAAGTCCGTGACCGTCGGATCGTCGTGCCGAGGCCGCGGCACCCCTTCGACATCGTCGGTGCCGTTGTCGACGCAGATGTCGAGGAGGTCGTTCTCGGAGATGTCATTCGGATAGTCGTTCTCTATCCACAACGCACGAAGGGACACGACCTGCTCGGTGGCGACCATCGGGAGCGATTGGCCCGAAGTAACGACCCGCACACACTGTGGGTTGACTACCTCGGCGAGCAGGTCGGGCATCGTGGTCGTCGTCGTGGTGGTTGTGCTGGTGGAGGTGGCGGGGGACCATGTCGGGTTGGTGGTCGTGGTCGGGTTGGTGGTCGTGGTCGGAAGTGGAGCGCTGCTCGCCGTCGAAGACGGCCCGGGCGAAGTCGTGCTTTGGCTGACCTTGACTCGTGACCCGTCGCGGATCGTCGGCGTGGCCGTCGGACGATCATTGCTCGGGCCCACTGCGCTCGAAGCAGTTGTTGTGCATGCCGCCAGCACGAGTGCCAACAACGGAAAGAGCAGCCCGGTCGGTGTAAGCGGGCGTCGCTCCTGGTGCTGCGGTCGGTCTCGTGGTGAGGTTGTGTGGGTGGCGAAGGGTTTCATGTTGTGTGAAGCGGTACGAGAAACGACACATGGTCGTAGTCAGGCGGCCGTTACTGGCGTGGTCGACGGCGACGCCGAGAAACGCGGTCCGGCGCCGAGTTCGGCGTCAGCAGTCTACGACATGGTGTCGTTCTTTCGACGTCGGGGGCCGTTGCGACCGTGCCGGCCGATTTTATCCCGCTGGTCGTTGACTCCTCACCATTCGACGAGTGGTGTCACCGACGCAGTTTGGGGCCCGGCGGCGCGCGGGAACATAACCCGTTGAGGGTTGGTCAACAGGCGGCGCGAATATAGGGGCCGGGATTCACGGCGACGCCGCCACCGGGGTGCACCTCGAAATGGAGGTGATCGACGATGGTGTTGCCCGTCGCTCCGACATAGCCGATCACGTCCCCCCGCGAGACGCTGCGACTGGATCCTGCCCAAGCGCTGAGGTGGGCGTAGTAGTAGCTCGTGCCCGAGGAGCCGTTGATCCAGACTGTCTTTCCGCCGAGCGTGTTCATGTTGAACGTGGCCGAACCGGATTCGACAGCGACAACGGGTGTCCCAGTGGGGGCCACCATGTCCACGCCCGCGTGGCGACGGCCGCCCGACCGCGGCGCACCCCAGGTGTCGGTGAACGACCTCGGTCCCGTGACCGGGCACAGTATTGCGGCGCCAGCGTTGGAACTGGACGCAGGCGCAGGCGAGGGGGCGGGCGGTTCCGTGTCAGTTGCGAGCCCTGCTGGCGTGGTGGCGTTGGTGGGGAGTCGGAGGTGTTGTCCCGGCAGGATGAGACTGGTGATCGTGAGATCGTTGATTCGCAGTAGTGATGCGACGCTGATGTCGTAGCGGTTGGCGATGCGGTAGAGGCTGTCGCCCCATGCGACGGTGTGCGTGTCCGCGGAGGTGGCCGTCGAGGAGGTGGAAGGTGTCGTCGCTGGGGTGGGCGTGGTGGCGTTGGTGGGGAGTCGGAGGTGTTGTCCCGGCAGGATGAGACTGG
>CAXBAZ010000654.1:0-2925 GCA_963973395.1 uncultured Acidimicrobiaceae bacterium | reverse complement strand
CGTTCCCACGGGGTCGCCGGCCAGAGCAGGCGGCTCACGTGGCCGACCGCATCGGCGGCACCGACCGACTCGCCGTCCGCTCCGTCGGTGCCGAGCCGCACCAGGTTCGCATCGCGTCCCTTGCGCAGGTCGACGATCGGACCCGACCACAGCAGCAGCGCGAGACCGACCGCGAGCGCGGACGCACCGTGCCGGCGTCGCCAGACGATGGTGACCAGTGCAGCGGCGAGCACGGCACCTCCGACGATCAGCATCGATGCGTGCAGTTGAGCGGCCCACGAGGCGGAGCAGATGCAGGCGACCCACCCTCGACCATCGAAGGCGACGACGCTGACGAGCGCCCAGCAGGCCAGGTAGGCGGGGATCACGGCGAGATGCGGATTCCAAGGACTGCCGACGTCGGCACCGACCGCGACGACCACCAGGAGCAGGCCCAGCGCCCCGCCGATCCCCCACCGTCGCGGACGCAACCGCGCCAGCACCGCCAGCGTCCAGACGACCCACGCCGCGTTGAGGACGAGCGCCGTGGCGGGCAGTGCGGCCGAGCGGCGACCACTGAGCCAGTACGGTGGCGCGAAGACCCACTCGCGCAGGGGCCCGGGATGGAACACACCCAGGCGGGAGTGGGCCCCGACGAGACGGACGTGCCCGTCCAGTTCGCGTTCGAGGGCGATCCGGAAGATCGCGAAGTCGTTGTGCGCGATCCACGGCCGGAACCACACGAGCCCGATCAGCCACAGCATCGCCGCCGCCACGACGACGCCGACGAGACCGAGCCGGGCCCGCGTCAGCCAACCCGGCACGTCACTCCTCGGTGACGATGGGCACCGTCAGCTCGACGACGGTGCCGCGCGGCTGTCGGTCGGTGGAGAAGCCGGCCCGTTCGGCGTCGGCGACCGTCAGCGGTCGCATCACGATCTCGCCGTTGAGCTCGGTGGTGACCAGCGTCCGCACGATCGACAGTCCGAGTCCGGTCGCCGAGTCGAGTGTGAACCCGGCATCCACGCCGCGCCCGTCGTCGATCACCGACAGGGCGAACGACCGGTCGTCGTTGTCGAGTCGCACGAGCACCGAGCCACCACCCGAGCCCTCGGGAAAGCCGTGATCGACGGCGTTCTGGAGCAGTTCGGTGAGCACCACCGACAGCGGGGTGGCGATCGCGGCCGGGATCCGGCCACCGTCCCCCTTGACCGCGAACGTGACCGGTCGGTCGGGCGACTGCAGGCCCTCCTCGGCGAGCCGGAGCAGCGGGCGGACGATCTCGGTGAACGTCACGTCGTCGCCGGGTTCCCGCGAGAGCGCCTCGTGGACCAGTGCGATCGTGCGAATCCGGCGGACCGACTCACCGACGGCGGAGATCGCTTCGGGGTTCGTCAGCCGCCGGGCCTGGAGCCGGAGCAGCGACGAGATCGTCTGGAGGTTGTTCTTGACGCGATGGTGGATCTCGCGGATCGTCGCATCCTTGCTGAGCAGTAGACGGTCGCGCTTGCGCAGCTCGGTCACGTCGCGCAGCAGGAGGATGCCGCCGGTCACCTCGCCCTCGAGCAGGAAGGGCACACACCGGCAGAGCAGCGTGACGTTCTGACCCTGTTCGAACTCCTCGATCACGGGTTCGCGTCGTTCGAACGCCTGCCGCACCGGACCGTCGTAGAACCCGAGCTCGGCCAGCCGGAGCCCGATCGCCGACGCCTGGATGCCGACCCGGTGGAGCGCCGAGCTGGCGTTCGGCGACACGTACAGCACCTGGCCGGAGTGGTCCAACCAGAGTGACCCGTCACCGACACGCGGGGCCGCACTCGAGTCGCCGACCCGCTGCGGGAAGGGGAAGTCGCCGGCGGCGATCATCGTCACGAAGTTCGAGAAGATGTCGTGGTAGGCACGTTCGAGCTCGCCGGGACCGCGGCCCGATGTCTCGATCCACTCACGGGTCAACACTGCGACGGCGGTGTCGCGGTACACGACCGGGATCGCCATCATCCGCGTGTCGTCGGTGACACCCTCGACCGTGATCTCACCCTCCTGCACCGTGGACGTCTCGAACGCCTCGTCGAGGATCGAGGCTTCGGACGTGTTGGCGGTCGCGTCGACCCAGTCGTTCGGATAGATCGTCTTCCCGGTCGCGGGGCGGACCTGGCCGACCACGATCCACGCCCCGGCGCGATCCTTGACGTACAGCAACAGGTCGGAGAACGACAGGTCGGCGAGCATCCCCCACTCGGACACGAGGCGGTTCAGATGCGCGGACTGCGCGGCGTCGAGTGCGGTGTGGTCGCGGACGATTTCGGTGAGCTTCGGCACGAACACCGAGTCTGCCCCATTCTCGGCCGGGTCGCAGCCATTCCGGCGTTCGGCGTAGATTGTCGCGATGAGCGACACCGAACTGCGCGCCGGGTTCACCGCCTTCGATCAGTCGACCAGCGACGACTGGAGCCTCATCGCGAGTCAGCTCCCGGTCACGCAGGCGATGGCGGCCGACAACATCGTCGAGCAGCTCCGCATGCTCGAGCGCGACCACGGTGGGTTCCCCGTGTCGCGACTCGAACACTCGTTGCAGACCGCCTCGCGGGCCGAGAACGACGGCCGCGACGAGGAGTACGTCCTCTGCGCCCTCCTGCACGACATCGGCGACACGCTGGCGCCGTACAACCACCCGTCGATCGCTGCCGGCATCGTGAAACCGTTCGTCTCCGAGGCGAACCACTGGATGGTCGAGCACCACGGCATCTTCCAGGGGTACTACTTCTGGCATCACCTCGGTATGGATCGCAACACCCGTGACCGGTTCGCCGACTCGCCGTACTACGACCACACCGAGGAGTTCTGCGCCAAGTACGACCAGACGGCGTTCGACCCCGAGTACGTCAGCGCGCCGCTGTCGCACTACGAACCGCAGATCGCACAGTTCTTCCGGCCGGCCGGCCAAGA
>CAXBAZ010000653.1:0-2931 GCA_963973395.1 uncultured Acidimicrobiaceae bacterium | reverse complement strand
GCTCGGGTGGTCCGTGCTGCGCCACGCAGACGTGCTCGACGTGCTTCACGACCACGAGACGTACCGCAACCGCGTCTCACAGTACCTGTCGGTCCCCAACGGCATGGACCCACCCGAGCACACGCCCTACCGGCGGTTGATCGAGCCGTACTTCGGCCCCGAGCCGATTGCGCGGTTCGAGCCCGTGTGCGACACGATCGCCACCGAACTCGTCACGTCGATCCCGCGCGACTGTCCGATCGAGGTGATGGACACCATCGGTCACGAGTTCGCGGTTCGGATCCAGTGCGCGTTCATGGGCTGGTCGCTCGATCTCCACGAACCGCTGCGCGCCTGGGTACACGAGCAGCAGCGCGCCACCCTCGCCCAGGACCGCAAAGCGCTCGCGGTGAGCGCCCGCCGATTCGACGACGTGGTGGCCGGTGTGCTCGCTACACGACGAACAGCCGGCACGGCCGCCCCCGACGATCCGACCACCCGACTGCTGCACGAGGTCGTCGACGGCCGACCGCTCACCGACGCCGAGATCGTCAGCATCGTGCGCAACTGGACCGTCGGCGAGCTCGGCACGATCGCCGCCAGTGTGGGGATCGTCGTCGCCTACCTCGCCCACCACCCCGAGGTCGAGGCGCAGCTGCGCGCCGACTCGTCGGCCATCCCGGCAGCGATCGACGAGATCCTTCGCATCGACGCACCGCTGATCGCCAACCGGCGCGTCACCGCACGTCACGTCGACCTCGCCGGCGAGCCGTTGCCCGCCGGTGCGAGGGTGACGGTTCTGTGGTCGTCGGCGAACCGCGACGAGCGTGTGTTCGGCGAGCCCGACGAGTTCCGGCTCGATCGCGACCCGTCGTCGAATCTCCTGTACGGCGCCGGAATCCATGTGTGCCCCGGCGCCCCGCTCGCACGACTCGAGCTGAGATCGTTCGTGACGGCGTTCCTCGCGGCGACCGAGCGGCTCCGACCGGAGCTCGACCCGCCACCCGTGCGGGCGACCTACCCGGCCGGCGGGTACCGGTCCGTGTGGGTGGTGCTCGACCCTGCGTGACCACCGGACCGATCGTGGACGGGGTCACCGAACCCGATCGTCTCCCGTTCCTGCACACTGCATCAACCGCGACGTGCCTCGGTGGTTCACCGATCGGTCAGTCGGAGAACACGGGGTAGCCACCGAACCGGATACTGGCGCCGGCCAGGACGAACAACACCGCCGCGAGGGTCACGATGCGGATGTGCCACGCGAGCTTGGGCAGGGTGGCATCGGAGAGTTTCGGGATAACGCGGAACCTGGCATGGACGGCCAGACCGACCGTGACGGCCAGGAGTCCCAACTTGACCTGAACCGTTCGGGCGACGGAGTTGCCGTCGAGCCAGTGGTCGGGTGACCCGAGGAGGCGCTCCGCGAGCCAAAGACCCGTGACGATCTGCACCGCGAGCGCCGGGAGCCCGATCCGCTCGAACCGCTGCTCGAACTCGCTGACGGTCGCGGCCCGTTGTTGGCGGAGCGCCTCGGGCAGGATGGTCAACGCGAGCACGAGGTGGCCGCCGGCCCAGATCGTCGCCCCGAGGATGTGCAGACTCAGAACGATGTAGTAGCTCGCCATCTCAGATCGGTCTCCTCATGCCATGGCTCGATGCAAGTGTCGGCTGCAGCGGGCCGTCATGCGAGCACCGCGATCGCGGTGACGATGACGACGGCGATGCCTAAGAACATCTGCTGAAATCCGATGATCTTGGCCGGTCGAGGTGCCGCACGCACTGCTGCGACGTTGAACGCGGCGACGGCGGTGATCGCGACCGTTGCTGCCGACGGAACGGCGCCGGCGGACCATGCGACGGTGACCGCGACGACGGCGACGACTTGGGCGAGATCGCTGTGCCAGAGCTGGTGAGGTCGGCCGCGGGTGCGGAACACCTGTGTCCGAGCGTACGGGATCGCTGCTGCACCACGCGCCGCGACGACGACCCACAGTCCCAGAGCCAGCACCGTCTCGGCACCGGCCGCGAGCGCGATGGCCGCGACGACCGAGCTGATGCCGACCGTTCCGGCTAGCTCGGGGACCAGCCGTCGACTCCGGCTGCGCATGTCGAACCACAACTCGATCGTCACGAGCGGCGCCGCGGCAAGCAACGGCCACCAAAACCGGCCGTCAGCTCCGAGTGTTGCGGCAATGACGAGCGCCACGAGCACGGTGAGCTCCAGCGCCGCAACTCGAGCGGCGACGGTGGACCGAGTGAGCCAGCGGCCACGCCAGCGATCGACGAGCACGAGCTTGAGCGGCGTCCGGGCGAGGAAGGCCAGCATCGCCGCGACACCGAGCGCCAGACCGGGCCAGGACCAAGCCACCAGCAGACCGAGCACGATCGGTTCGAGGGTCAGGCTCCAACCGCCGTGCTCGGTGGGCATGGCCACCGCTCGGAGCGTCGATCGCTCGCCGACACCGACCGGTTCGTCGGGTGCATGGGCGCCGCGGTGGAGGGTCATGCCGTCTCCGGGCGTTCCTCGGGTTGGTCCCAGACGGCTTCGACGGCGCGGTGGGCGAGCTCGATCTCGTCCCACTGTTCCGGATCGAGTGCGTGGAAGATGTGTGGGAAGAGGTCGTACTCCTCGTCGTCGATGTGGGTCACGAGCAGCCGGAGTGCGTCCGGAACGTGAGGCCCGTTCAGTCCGTCGGCCAGCCAGCGGTGCAGGTCGTCGTGCTCACGGCACAGCGCATCGATCTGATCGCCGAGCGGGGTCGACGACTTGGCGTGCACGAACAGTCCGACCTCTTCCTTGGCGGCGTGCATCTGCAACAGGCGGACGAACTCGTCGAACACGTCGGCGGCATCTGTGCCGTCGTGCAGGGCCGTGTGCAAGAGGTCGCCGAGTTCCAGGAGGTGCTCGTGCTCGGTGGCGAGCTCGGAGGTGGGGCCGGATCGGCGGCATCC
>CAXBAZ010000652.1:0-2934 GCA_963973395.1 uncultured Acidimicrobiaceae bacterium | reverse complement strand
CGTGTAGCACACTCGTGCTACATTGATGATCATGTCCACGACCACGGTCCGTCTCGACCCCGACGAGGAGGAGACGCTCGACGAGTTGGCCGAAGTTCACGGCGGCCGATCGAACGCTCTCCGCGCCGGGCTCCGCCTGCTCGCCGCCGAAACCCGACGGCGCGCAGCTCTGGCGGATCTGCTCGACGACTGGGAACAGGAGACAGGTCCGGTCGACGACGACGCCGTCGCGGCGATGAGCGACCGCTACGACCTTGATTCTTGACGCCGGATTCCTCATCTCGGTCGATCGAGGCGAACGCGCTGCACAGGAGTTCCTCACCGCTGCGCTCGTCCACAAGACGCCGCTGACCACGACGCATCCCGTCGTCGCTCAGGTCTGGCGCGACGGTGCTCGACAAGCACGCCTCGTGAGATTCCTGCATTCGGTGATCGTCGTCACCTTCGACGACGGGCCGGAGGTCGGGAAACTGCTGGCCCGGTCGGGGACCAGCGACGTGGTCGATGCCCACCTCGTCGTGGTGGCTGTCCGCCGGTCGGAACCTGTCTTGACCGGTGACCTGCAGGATCTCGAACCGCTCACGGCGGCCCTGCCCGAACGTGGACCGAACCTCATGCGCTGGCCGCAGTAGCCGCAAACTGCACTCCCGCCTGCGTCACCGACCCAGGCGTGACGACGACACCGCCCGCCGAGTGATCTGACCGACGGTCGGGGCGATGGGGATGCGAATCGTTCCGGATGGCTGGCGCGATTCGGTCCGGCCGAGCGGCCGCCCGTGGCCGTGTCGTGAGCTGGGTCCGCCGACCGGCGTCACGACACGGCCTGGGCCGCTTGGGGGATGGGGGATCAGGCGCCGACTTGGCTCTGCGCCCGTTCACGCATGAGTGCGAGCTCGACGAGCGCGATCAGGCCGTTCTTGACGTCGGCCCGTTCACGGGCGTCGCAGAACAGCATCGGCACGTTGCCGTCGACCTGCACCGCCTCGCGCACCGCTTCGATCGCGTGCGTCTTCTGTCCGTCGAACGGATTGATCGCGACCACGAACGGCATGCTGCGCGCCTCGAAGTAGTCGATCGCGGCGAAACAGTCGCCGAGGCGTCGGGTGTCGGCGAGGATGATGGCACCGATCGCGCCGCGGGAGAGCTCGTTCCACATGAAGTGGAACCGCTCCTGGCCGGGGGTTCCGAACAGGTACAGCACGATCTCGGGGGTGAGCGAGATGCGACCGAAGTCCATCGCGACGGTCGTCGTCTTCTTCGTCGAGACCTGCGACAGGTCGTCGAGCTCGGCAGAGGCGGTCGTCATCATCGCCTCGGACCGCAACGGTTCGATCTCCGAGATCGTGTTGACGAAGGTCGACTTGCCGACGCCGAAGCCGCCGGCCACGACGATCTTGACCGGGATCTTGCCCGGTGCGGTGGTTGGGTCAGAGGTTGCGGACACCGTCGAGCACCCTTTCGAGGAGACTTCCGAAGTTCTGTGTGGTGACGGGCTGGTGGAGCACCACGGCCCCGTCGGAGATGAGGTCGGCGACGAGCACGCGGGCGACGCCCAGCGGCAGCTCGAGCCGAGCGGCGAGTTCGATGAGCGCCATCGGGGTCTGTACGAGCTCGATGAGTTGGGCAGCCTCCCAGCGGTAGGCGCCGAGATGGGTCGACGCCCGGGTGCTCGCCTGGATCTGCGATTCGAGGCCGATCTCGACCTCGCCTCCGGTGCGCCCACCAGTGATGGCATACGGTCGAATCAGACGGCCGGTGTCTTCTGCGTCGTCATCGGCATCGATGTCATCGCCGAGGAGTTCGGTCTCGTCGATCATGATCACCCCCTGGAGAGCATGAGGCTCTTGAGTTCTTCTCGCAGCTCGGGTGTGAGCACGTCGCCCGCACGGTCTGCGAAGACGGCGATCTCGTACCCGATGGTGCCGATGTCGGCGTTGGGCCCGGTGACGACGCACATCAGTGAGCCGTCCCGGATGCCGGTCACGAACATCCAGCCGTGTTCCATCTCGATGATCACGTTCGACACGGCACCGGCGCCGAAGCGTCCGGCCGATCCGTAGGCGAGCCCGATCATCCCGGATGCGACGGCGGCCAGACGTTCGCCGCCTTCGCGGTCGACGCCGTCGGAGACGGCCAGTGGCAAACCATCGGATGAGACCACGACGGCCTGTCGAACGGCGGCGACCTGCTGGACGAATCGTCCAACGAGCCAGTTGAGGTTCTCTGCTGCTGCGTTCATCGGGGATCCCCTCCGAGATCGTTGTGGTCGGTGTAGATGTCGGAGCCGCCGGCATGGTCGCTGGAGGCATTGGAGAACTCGGACTGGAAGGCTCGGAGACGGTCGCGCAGGGCGCTCGGGTCGACCCGGCTCTGCGTGACGGCCTGCGGTTCCTCGGCGAACGGGCTCGGTTCGCCGCCGATCCGGTCGCGGGTCGGCAGGGAGCCGGCGACGGGTGCGTTGACCGCCGATCGCCCGCTGTCGAATGCGGAGAGTGCAGCCTGGAGTGCACCGGGCTCGCTGGTCGCGACCGGGGCGGCGTCCGAATCCGTCGCGGGCATGGCGAGACGGTCGGGGCCTTCCGGGCCGGTGCCGCGCTGGGTGCGGGTCGGCAGGACCGGTGCGCTGTCGGCGCTCGGCTTCGGCACCGGAGCGGGGCGGGTCAATCAGAATCTTATCGAACCCTTCCTTCGCCCAACTCTGGCCGGTGAAATCCCCGTGCAGATCCGCACCGTGGAAATCGACATTGTCCAGACCATTCAGTTCCGCATTCTCCCGGCCGCGCAGGACCATGGTCTCGTCGCCTTCCACGCCAACGACCTGCCCTCCTCTTCGGGCCAAAGGCAACGTGAAGTTGCCCAGACCACAGAAGAGATCCAGCACACGCTCTCCCGGCTGGACATCCAGCCACTCCACGGCCCTGTGTACCATCGCGC
>CAXBAZ010000651.1:0-2944 GCA_963973395.1 uncultured Acidimicrobiaceae bacterium | reverse complement strand
CCGCCGTTGCTGCGCCTCGAAGTACTCGGGCAGGCAGCGAGCCGCACTCAACATGGCCCCGATCGCGTACTCGGCCATCGTGACGTTGAGCGAGTTCTCAGACCGGGTGACGACCAACCCGTCGGTGATACGGGCTGCGAGTGCGTCTCCTCCCATCCAATCGAAGCCGGCGGCGGCGATCTGGATCCACTCCAGGTCGGGCGCCTGCTGCAGGATCTCGTCGAACAGGCTCTCCGACATCGCACTGCGGAACATGCCGTGCGCCTCGCGGTACTCGGGGCGCATCTCGCCGCCCTCGAGCGGCAGCTCGACGAACCGTACGTCGGGGAAACGTTCGCCGAGGCCCGGCATGCGCTCGGTCATGTTCTCGCTGATCAGAACGGTCGGTGACGGCCGTCCGGTGGAGGGGGCGGTCACTTCGCCTGTTGCTCCGCGGCGCGCTTGGTGTACGACTTGCCGCCCTTCGCCCACACGTCGTGCGACACTTCGTACAGCAGGACGTGGGTGTTCTCCAGCGGGGAGCCGTACTTCACCATGACGTCGGTGAGTTCGGAGATGATCGCGTCGCGCGTCTCTTCGTCGCGCGGGCTCATTTCGACACGGATGATGGCCATTGGGGGGTCCTTTCGGGGTGGGGGGTGCCGCCCGAGCGGGCGACGATTGATGATCGTGGGACGGCGGGAAAGGTGTGCTCGATCAGCCGACGCTCGCGCCGAGGTCGACCTCGGCCGCGATGTAGCCGAACGCAGCCGTGGCTCCGGACGCGATGACTTCGCGGAAGACCGAGTGCGCCGTGGCCTCGTCGCCGTTGTACAGGTACCAGTTGCCGAGCCCGTAACCGATCGTGGCCGCCACCAGCGGTTGATCGGTGACGCCGGCGCGCAGACCCTCGGGGTCGAGGTCGCCGCTGTAGAGGTGGAGGCGGTCCGCGTAGCCGAGGCCGGTGAGGTCGGCGTCGTCGACGACCTCTGCGAAGCGTTCGAGGATCTTCGCGGCGTCCTCGGTGCGGCCGAGTCGACGCAGCGCCATGTAGGTCCAGTCGAGGCTGGCGACCAGCCCCTCGTAGTGGCGTGCCGTGTCGTGGGCGTTCGTCATCGCGTCGACGGTCTCCTCGAACTCGCCGCGCACGTAGTGGGCCACGCCGAGGTGGTACCAGACCGACGTGTGCAGGGTGGTGTTGTACTCGGCTGCGAGATCCGGGTCGGTGACGTCGGCGACCTTCGGGTGGTGGTCGAACTCGGCGTCCTTGCCGAGGATCAGTCGCATGCCGTCCGGTTCCACGTGGCGCTGGTACATCTCGTACTCGTCCTCGGTGTCGGGCAGCAGGGCGGCGCTCGCGAGCAGGTCGTCGACGGCGCCGTCGAAGTCGCGCATCGAGATGCGGCGGTGGCCGCGATGGCGCAGCACGCTGATGTCGCCGGGAAACTGCTCGAGCGCCTCGGTCAGCAAGGCGACCGAGCCGGCGTGGTTGCCGATGTAGCCCTCGACACGGGCAGCGATGATGTAGCGGTCACGAAGTGGGGTAGCCATGGTCGGCCTTTCTGATGGTTCGGGGAGGTTCGGTCGGGAGAGCTGTCGGGCCGTCAGGCGCCGGCCCAGTCGAAGTGGTGCACGTACTGCGTGAGCTCGTAGAAGCTGTCGAGTTCGAACGATTCGAACCCGACGAGGCCGCGACGAGCCGCGAAGAGATAGGTCGGGTTGACGAGCGGGACCATGATCGCGGCGCGATCGGCCAACTCGAGGGCGGCGGCGTACAGCTCGGCCGCCTCGATGCGGTCGGTGGTGGCTTCGGCCCGTTCGAGGAGCTCGTCGAGTTCGGGGTCGCTGAATCCGTAGCGGTTGTACGCACCGGTCGTGGCGTAGCGGCTGTGCAGGTTGTCGTACGGCTCGGGACCGCCGCTCCATCCGACGACGATGCCGTCGTAGTCACCGCCCGCGAGGCCGACGCGGTCCATCTCGTGGTACTGCTGCCAGGTGATCGGTTCGAGCACGACTCCGATTCCGAACGCCTCGAACTGACGGGCGATCGAGGTGCTGGCGGCGATCCGGAACGCCTCGGTCTCGAGGTAGCAGAAGCGCAGTTCGACGGCGCGACCGTCGACGAACCACCGGCCGTCGGGACGCCGCTGCCAACCTGCGTTCTGCAACAACTCGGCGGCGACGTCGGGGCCCATCGGCGGCACGTGGTCGGGAGCGGCCCACGACGAGGGTGGAACGGCCCAGTGCTGGGCGCGTCCGAAACCGTCCAGCGCGTCCTGCACGACGGCATCGCGGTCGATGATCGCAGCGAGACCGCGACGCACGGCGGCGTCGGCGACGAGCGGACGGTCGAGGATGAACGACAGGGCCCGCCAGACGCGGGTCTGGATCTGGTGCACCTCGACGTCGTCGTCCGCATCGAGGGTGGCGCGGTCCTGTGGCTTGACCTGGGCGAAGTCGATCACGTCGTCGACCATCGCCCGGGCGCGATCGGCGTCGTGGGCGAACTGGCGGACCTCGATCGTCTCGATGTGGGGCGTGCCGCCGTGATACCCCTCGTGCGCCCGGAACGTCGTCCGCTCGGGCGTTCGATCGACGACCCGGTAGGGCCCGGTGCCGATCGCGTGCCGATCGAGTTCGCCCGCCGCGGCACCTGCGGCGTCGACGAGGTGGGAGGGAACCACGCAGGCACGCGCGAGGAGCGGCAGGACTCCGGCGACACGGCGGTGGAACGTGAGCACGACGACGTCGCCGTCGATCTCGACGGACGCCACGTCGGGCAGCGCGGGCTTGATCCGGTCGTGCCACGCCGGGTCGGCGATCATCCGCAGGGTGAGTGCCAGGTCGTCGACCTTGAACGGTTCGCCGTCGTGCCACGTCACGCCCTGCCGGATCGGCAAGCGGTAGGTGGTGCCGTCGTCGGACACCGTCCACGACTCGACCAGGTCGGGCTGCAACTCACCGA
>CAXBAZ010000650.1:0-2950 GCA_963973395.1 uncultured Acidimicrobiaceae bacterium | reverse complement strand
GTGGGCCTTCGAGGAGGGCTATCTGACGGCGCGCGGCTACGGACGCGCCGATTTCTACGATCCCGGCACGGTCTCCGAACCGGGATCGGCGGTCGGGCTGGCGGCGACCGAGGCCTACTACGACGGGTTCGCGCTCGGCCTGGCCGAGTACGAGGCCGAGCTGGCCGCCGCCGAGGCCCGGATCGCGACCGTGCTCGACGAGACCATCGTCGGCCAGGTGATCCGGCAGGGCGTCGGTGAAGACTGGGTCGCCGACACGGCCGGCGTCACCGAAGACTGTGGTGCGATGGTCGAGGCGACGAATCCCGGCGTGCCGTGCATCGCACGGTGGATCAACGCCGACCGGGAGGACGTGATCGCCGTCAGGCTCGGCGACAGCGGCAAGGAGATCGACATCGCGATGCTCGTCGAGGTCGGACAGGATGGCCGCGAAGTGCTCGACTGGTGGGCACGCGCCGACGGCGAACCGATGCCCGACTGGGTGATGCCCTGGGACGGTATGCCCGACTACCTCCAGTAGTTCGTCACGACGGTCGGACGTCAGCTCGATCCGGCGTCGCCACTGCATCGACCGTGATCGTCGAGGTCGAAGTCCGGATCGAGCACCGCGCGTAGCATCGTCGCCCACGCCTCCGCGAGGTTCGACCGCTGCTCGTCGGTGAGGTCCGGGGCGAGCACGGTGACCCCCATCGGCACCGATGCGATCAGGAGTGCGAGCGCTTCTGGATCGAGCGGGGTCCGCACGACGCCGAGCTCGGTGTACCGCTCCACGAGCTCCTTCCAGCCGGCCACTGTGGTCGCGGTCGACGCGTCGAGCCGGCGACGCAGCGGTCCTCCGGCCTGCGCGTCGGCCGAGGCCCGCACGTGGGCGCGGTGCACGCCGTCCCGTTCCCGGCTGAAGACCAGCGCGACGAGGTCGTACAGACCACTCCAGTCGACGGAGTCGGCGAAGTTCTCCACGTCGGCGACGTCGTTGTCGACGAATGCCATGAACAGCGACGTCCACGCCGCTTCGAGCAGGGCTTCGTGGTTGCCGAAGTAGAAGTGGACGAGTGCTGTGCTCACGCCGAACTCCTCGGCGATCGCGGTGATCGTGACGGGTTCACCGGCGAGGATGCGGCGCACCGCCGCCTCGGTCATGAGCGGCTTGTAGTCGGCGTTGGCCTTGCGTGCCATCGGTGGTCCTCCGGTCGAGCCCCACTGGCGCGAGCCAATGGGGTCGACCGCAACCTAGCTCCACTCCGTGGGCCGGGCGGACGAGCACGGACTCGGTCGATTCCTGACTCAGCATCAATATTTATCCACAGATTCCTGATCTGGCCTCAAGAATGCGCGAACCTCGCACGACAGAGTTTCGGTAATCCAGCTGACCGCCAACGGAAGGACAGACGAAAGAGATGAATCAGATCAGGAAGCGGCGATCTCGCACGCGCCGCGTGGTGTCGACGGTGTGTGCGCTGTTGACCGGAGTCGGCGCCGCCACGGTGCTCCCGGTGGCCTCCGGCACGGCCCACGCCGCCCTCGCAGAAATACCGCTGGAGGCCCCCATCCCGGGGCACGTGGTGCTCGGCGAACTCGCCAGCCGCTCGCAGCGCGACCCGGTGTCGATCGCCGGCATCGGGCCGTACACGATCACCGGTACCGATTCGATCACCGGTGACCCGTACTCGTTCGTGACCGACAAGAACTACTCCGCGTCGAACCCTGCGTACACCAGGGAGAGCGACGAGCGGGCCCTGTCCAGCTCGATGATCACCGGTTCCGATGTCAACGCCACACGACTCGGCCGCACCGGTGTGCTGCAGCTCACCTCGAACACGAACTGCCTCGGCGGCAACACGTTCGACGGGTTGACGACGTACTGCTCGGCGTTCGGACCCGAGGTCTATTCGGAGCCGTTCGAGGCAAGCGTCGGCCAGGCGGTCACGTTCGACTGGAGTGCCGAGGGCACCGAGGACGACTACGAGATCTACGCCTTCTTGGTCGAGGTGCAGGAGACGTCGCCGGACGTGTTCGACTACGGGACATCCGCCGACCACACGCTGCTGGCATACGGTCGCGGTCAGGATCAGGGCTGGACCACGGCCAGCGGCGACGTGCCGAGCAACGGCACCTACCGGTTCCGGTTCGTCAACGGCAGCTACGACGCCACCGGCGGCTACGCCCTCGGATCGAACATGTACATCGACAGCGTCGTCAAGGTGGGTACTGCGAACCCGATCACGTTCGCGCCGCTCGGTGACCGGATCGTCGGCGACCCCCCGTTCGACGTGGTGGCCACTGCACCCGGCGGCGCGGTGACGTTCAGTTCGCTCACGACCAACCGATGCACGGTGTCGGGAACGACCGTCACACTCGTCGCCGACCAGACCGGTGTCTGCACGATCGTGGCCGACCAGGCCGGCGATGGGACGGACTACGTTCCTGCGGAGAGCGTGACACAGTCGTTCACGATCCTCGCCGCGCCGACCGCTCCGACGAACTCCGGTGTGCCGCTGATCTTCGGAACCCCCGAACCCGGCGCAACGCTGACGATGACCGAAGGCACGTGGGGTGACGGCGGTTCGCCGATCACCGGCACGGAGATCGAGTGGCTGTCGACCGTCGACGGCTCGACCGGCGTGGTCACCGGTGATGATGCCGACGAGTGCGTGCTGATGCCGCTCGAAGGCAGCTCGCTCACGGTTCGAGTGACGAAGACCAACGCGATCGGTTCGACGTCGGCGACCTCGGCGGCGATCGACGGATACACCTGCGGCGCGCCCGAAGCCCCGACATGGACCGACGACGAGATCGGATCGCTGCAGATCGGTGAGGCCTTCACCGACGGCGTCGCAGCCGACGGCAACCCGGCTGCCTCGTATTCGGTGACCGCCGGCGAGCTGCCGGCCGGTCTGTCGCTCGACGCCGAGACCGGTGCGATCACCGGCACGCCGACCGTTGCCGGTCC
>CAXBAZ010000649.1:0-2951 GCA_963973395.1 uncultured Acidimicrobiaceae bacterium | reverse complement strand
CCACCGTGCGAGCCTCCACCAAGGTGCACGTGGCGGTGCTGTTGGCGGTGCTCGCCGCCGTCAAGGCCGCCGACTACTGGCTCACCCGCTACGAACTGACCAACGAACGACGCGGGTTCGTCCAGGGCGCCACGTACACGGTGGTGAACGCACAGCTCCCCGCGATGATGCTGCTCGTGCTGATCGCGCTGCTGACGTCGGTGCTCTACCTGGTGACGATCCGCACCGACCGGTGGCGTCTGCCGCTCGTCGCGTCGGGGTTGTGGCTCGTCGTGCTGATCGTCGGTGGTCTGATCTACCCGGCGGTCGTGCAGTCGTTGATCGTGCGCCCCAACCAGGAGGGCCGTGAGGCGCCGTACATCGAACGCAACGTCGAGGCGACGCGGGCGGCGATGGACATCGAGTCGGTGGTCACCGAGACCGTGTCGTTCGGCCGGTTGGACGCGGAGGAGGTCGAGGCCGACCTCGAGCCGATCGAGAACGTCCGGCTGCTGAACCCGACCCAGATGCTGTCGCGGTTCTCGCGCGACCGCGGCGACCTCACCGGGCTCCAGATCGCCGACCTCGATGTCGACCGGTACCCGATCGACGGCGAGGTGCAGCAGGTGCTGATCACCGCTCGCGAACTCGATCTCGGCAGCATCCCCAACACCAGCTGGCAGGGTGTGCACCTCGTCAGCACCCGCGGCTGCGGCCTGGTGATGGCACCCGTCGGCCGGGTGACCGATCGTGACCGCCCCGACTACCGCGAGGTCGATCTCGAGCAGCCGAAGCTGTACTTCAGTCCCGAGATGAGCGGCTACGCGGTCGCCGGCACCGACGTCACCGAGTCGCCGTGCGGCGATGTCGAGGACTACTCCGGTTCGTCGGGCGTCGAACTCGACGGCCTGCTCCGCCAGTCGGCGTTCGCCCTCGCGTTCCTCGACTACAACCTGATCGGCTCCGGCGACATCAACGACGACTCGCAGCTGCTGTGGGTTCGCTCGGTGCAGGACCGGGTGCAGAAGCTCGCGCCGTTCCTCGACTACGACGGCGACCCGTACCCGGTCGTCGTCGACGGCGGTGTGCAGTGGGTGATCGACGCGTACACGTCGACGTCGCGCTACCCCTACGGTCAGCGGATCGGCAACGTCCAGCTGAGCAGCCGTACCGGGCTGTCGTCCGACTCCAACTACATCCGCAACAGCGTCAAGGCGGTCGTCGACGCCTACACCGGCGACGTCACGTTCTACGTCGTCGACGACGACGACCCGATCCTGCAGGCGTGGCGGTCGGCGTTCCCCGACCTGTTCACGTCGTTCGACGAGATGCCGAGCGACCTCGCCGAGCACCTCCGGTACCCCGAAGACCTGTTCCGGGTCCAGACCGAGATCTACTCGAAGTACCAGGTCGAGCCTGCGAACTTCTTCCAGCGGATCGATGCCTGGTCGGTGGCGCAGGCGCCGTCGGTCAACCGTCAAGAGGGCACCACGCAGGTCAACGCCCCGGTCGACCCACTCGACCAGCAGACCGAGTTCGCCAGCGAGTCGACCACCGAACGGTTCGTGCCGTACTACACCCAGTTCCGCAACGGCGTCTCCGGTGGCGAGGAATTCGTCATCATCCGACCGTTCGTCCGGTTCTCGACCGACGACAGCCGGACCCGCCTTCAGGCGTACATGACCGCGTCGAGCGACCCCGACACCTACGGCGACCTCATCTCGTACGTCGTCGAGGAACCGCTCCCCGACGGTCCCCTGCTCGTCGCCGACCAGGCCGAGTCCGAACAGGACATCAGCCCCGAGTTGAGCCTGCAGGCGAGTCAGGAGACCGGTACCCAGGTCAGGTTCGGCGACCTCCAGCTGATCCCGGTCGGCGACGGCCTGATCTACATCCGTCCCGTCTACGTGGTCGCCGACGTCGCCGAGTACCGGTTCGTGATCGTGTCGCACGACAACAGCGCGGTTCTCGACACCGATCTCGAGTCGGCGTTGGCCCGCCTGTTCCCGGGCTTCGACGCCGAGATCGGCGACCGCGTCACCGACCCCGGCGACGACGTGCCGCCACCGGTCGGCGAGCCCGACGACCCGGACGATGGCGACGATCCGGACGATGGCGACGAGCCCGTCGATCCACCCGTGCCCGGCAGCACCGCCGAACTGGCGGCAGAAGCCGAGCGGCTTTACGTCGAGGCGCAAGACCTCCTCAACCAGGGTGACCTCGCCGGGTTCGAGGCGAAGCTCGACGAGGTCGGCGTGGTCATCGCCGAGCTCGCGGACGCGCTCGACGCCGAAGCAGCCGACGAGGGCTGAGGCCGGCCCGTCCGGGGCGGCTCAGGGCCGACGGAGACGGTCGGCGAGGTCGGCGAGGTCCTGGCGGAACGCGATCTGGTAGCGGGCCTGCTCGCCGGCCAGTCGCGTCTGCGCGTCGCGGAGCTCGTCGACGATCTCGTCGGTCGGCGGCGTCTGGCCACCCATCGCTTCGATGTCGCCGCTCAGCTCGGTGATCTGGTTCGCCAGTTCGGTCGAGATCGAGCTGATCCGCTGGTCGACCTCGTCGATCCGCTCGCTGATGCGTTCGACCGTTGCCGTGATCTGTTCGAGCTCCGCCGCGCCGATGCCGGTGGCGTCGTCGGCGGGCTGCTCGGCCGACTGCTCGTCGAGCCGAGCCGACAGCCGTTCGATCTTGGCGTTGAGCTTGTCGACTTCGACGGACGCGACGGCCGGAGCATCGGGCGTCGTCCGGGGTGGTGGTTCGGGCGGTGGTGGCGTCGCCGTGTCGAGCCGTGACACGAGACCGTGCACGGTCGAGTCGAGCTCACTCTTGGCCTCCTCGGAGGCCCTGAGACGAGCGCTCATCGACGCGATCTCGGCCTTCAGCCGCTCGATCTCGTCGGGGTCGGTGGCTCGCTTCTTGAACAGTCCCATAGACAGATGCCACCGTACCGGAACCCGCCGAGGGCCCGTCACGCG
>CAXBAZ010000648.1:0-2954 GCA_963973395.1 uncultured Acidimicrobiaceae bacterium | reverse complement strand
GGACGGACCTGGCGGCGGTCGTCGACGAGGAGGGCTGGATCCTCGGGCCGACACCCGCCTCCGGTCCACGAGCGCGAGACTGCGGCCCGGGCGGCTGAGAACGATGGGAAACACATGACCGAACTCCGATGCCCCGTGCGCCGCCGAACGATCGTCGGCGTGCTCGTCACGACGCTCCTGGTGGCCGCCTGCAGCGGGGGCGGCGACGGCGAACCTCCCGTCGCCGCCGTCGACGGTTCGGCCACCGACCCCACGGTCGCCCCGACCGATCCCACCACCACGGCGCCAGCGCGCAGCACCACGACGGCCAGCACGACGAGCACGACGTCGACCACGACGGTCGCGCCGACCAGCACCCTGCCGCCGGTCCCGCGTCAACCGCTCAGCGGCGCTCCGCTGGCCGCCGGGGACGACCCGATCGGACGTCCTGCGCTCGCGGTCAAGATCGACAATCAGGTCGGCGCCCGCCGCAACCACCGCGGGTTGGCCGTGGCCGACATCGTGTTCGAGGAGATCGTCGAGGGCGACATCACGCGGTTCGCGGCCGTCTTCCACAGTCAGGGATCCGAGCAGGTCGGTCCCATCCGGTCGGGCCGGTCACAGGACGTGGATCTGCTGACGTCGTTCCGGCGACCGCTGTTCGCCTGGAGCGGCGGCAACCCGGGCGTCGAACGGCTGATCGCCGAGTCGGCCCTGACCGACCTCAACTGGCAGCGTGGCGGTCGTGGCTACTACCGCGGCCCCGGCTCGATCCCGCACAACCTGTACAACGACACCGAGACGTTGTGGTCGCAGACTCCCGCCGACCTCGTCGGCGTCGCTCCTCCCCAGCAGTTCGCGTACGTGCGGCCGAAGGGCGAGTTCCGCGGCGACGCCGTGGCGTCGTTCCAGCTCGGGATGCGCGGCATCGATGTCGAGTGGACCTGGGACGCGGCCGCCGGGCAGTTCCTCCGGTCGCAGCAGGGGGCGCCGCACCAGGACGTCCTGCACGGACGGATCGGCGCGAAGAACGTGGTCGTGATGGTCGTCGAGTACCGCCCCAGCCAGATCGATGCCCGCAGCCCGGAGGCGCAGACGGTCGGCAACGGCCCGGCCTACGTGTTCAGCGACGGCGCCGTGCGACGGGCGCGGTGGGTGCGCGATGACAGCTCGCTGCCGATCCGGTTGATCGCCGGGAACCGCAAGGAGATCGCGCTGACACCGGGCATCACCTGGGTCGAGTTGGCCGAGGCGGTGCCGACCGACGACGTCGCCAACCCGACCGTCGCGCTGGTGGTGGAGCCGGCCTGAGGCGGTCGCCGGCTCTCGTGGGGACGATCAGGCTCCGACGTGCCAGGTGCCGTTCGAGCGCAGCAGGGCTTCGAGGTCGCCGGGGCCCTTGGCCTCGGACGCCGCCGCCAGCTGCGCACCGACCGAACCGGCGAACTCGGGCCGATCGACCTGCCGGAACACGCCGAACGGTGTCGGGGAGTGGTCGTCGCTGTTGATGCGGGCGAGTGCGAACGCCAGTGAGGGGTACGGGTGGCGCACGTCGTGCACGAGAATCCGGTCGATGCCCACGTCGGCGACGTCGACGAGGCGGAGGTGACCGTCGTCGGCCATCATCACGCCGCGACGGTTGTCCTCGCCGAACAGGATCGGCTCGCCCTGCACGAGGTCGATCATCATCTCGTCGCGCACGCTGCGCTTGGTGATGTCGTTGAACTGCCCGTCGTTGAACACGTTGCAGTTCTGGTAGATCTCGACGAACGAGGCGCCCTGGTGTGCGTGGGCGGCCTTGAACGTCTCCATCATGTGCTTGCGGTCGAGGTCGTGGGTGCGGGCGACGAACGTCGCCTCGGCACCGAGCGCGACCGACAGCGGGTTGAAGGGCTGGTCGATCGAGCCGAACGGCGTCGACTTGGTCACCTTACCGACCTCGGAAGTGGGCGAGTACTGCCCCTTGGTCAGCCCGTAGATCCGGTTGTTGAACATCAGGATCGTGAGGTTCACGTTGCGACGCAGGGCGTGGATCAGATGGTTGCCGCCGATCGAGAGGCCGTCGCCGTCACCGGTGACGACCCAGACGTCAAGGTCGGGCCGGGCCACGGCGACGCCGGTCGCGATGGCGGGGGCCCGTCCGTGGATCGAGTGCATCCCGTAGGTGTTCATGTAGTACGGGAACCGGCTGGAGCAACCGATACCCGAGACGAACACGGTGTTGTGCGGGTCGACACCCAACTCGGGCATCAACTGCTGGACGGCCTGGAGGATGCCGTAGTCGCCGCATCCGGGGCACCAGCGGACCTCCTGGTCGCTGGCCCAGTCCTTCTTCGTGGTGAGGGTGACCGCGGCGTCGCTCATGATGTTGCTCCTCCCTGGCGGGCGTCTTCGATGGCGTCTTCGATCTCGCGTGCCGTGAACGGGAGACCGGCGACCTTGCCGACCGAGATCGCGTCGATCAGATACTTGCCGCGGATCATGTGGCAGAGCTGACCGTTGTTGAGTTCTGGCACGATCACCCGATCGAACCGTCGGAGTTTCTCGCCGAGGTCGTGCGGGAGCGGGTTGACGTTGGTCAGGTGGATCCAGGCCATCTTGTGACCGGCGCGACGCTGACGCTGCATGGCCGAATCGATCGCCGCCCAGGTCGAACCCCACCCGAGCAGGCAGATGTCGGCGTCGGGGTCGCCGTGGATCTCGAGTTCGGCGTAGTCGTCGGTGACCTTGTCGACCTTCGCCTGGCGCAGTTTCGTCATCTTGGCGTGGTTCTCGGGGCCGTAGTTGATGTTGCCCGATCCGTCGAGCTTCTCGATGCCGCCGACCCGGTGCATCAGACCTGGCGTGCCGGGGATCGCCCAGGGCCGGGCGAGGTTCTCGTCGCGCAGGTACGGCCAGAACTCGGGTTCGCCGTCGGCATCGGTGTGGTTGAACTCGGTGGCGAACGGCACGGAGATGTCGGGCAGCGTCGACAC
>CAXBAZ010000647.1:0-2955 GCA_963973395.1 uncultured Acidimicrobiaceae bacterium | reverse complement strand
CCGATCGCTCCGTCGGCGCTCGTCGAGGCGAGTGCCGGCGTCGTCGTGGAGCTCCGTCGCACATGACCTGGCAGCCCGAGCTCGACGAACTCCGCCGACGCGAAGCACTCGCCGAGCAACTGGGCGGCGCCGACAAGGTCGAGCGGCAACATCACTTCGGCAAGCAGACCGTCCGCGAACGTGTCGCCGAGATCGCCGACGACGGGAGCTTCTGGGAGTTGGGCAAGACGGCCGGTGTCGCCCGGTACGACGATTCCGGCGAGCTCATCGAGTTCACGCCGTCGAACTTCGTGTTCGGGATCGCCGAGCTCGACGGCCGGCCGGTCGTGCTGTCGGGCGACGACTTCACGGTGCGCGGCGGATCGAACGATGCTTCGATCTCGGCCAAGCGCGAAGCGTCCGAGTCGATCGCAGCCGAGATGCGCCTCCCACACGTCCGGCTGCTCGACGGGATGTCGGGCGGAGGTTTCGTGAAGACGATCGAGCAGGCGGGGCGGACGTACATCCCGGTGTTGCCCGGGTGGCACGTGGTCGTCGACCACCTCAACATCGCCCCCTCGGTTTCGCTCGTGCTCGGTTCGGTCGCCGGGTTCGGCGCCGCGCGGGCGGTGGCGTCCCACTATTCGGTGATGGTGCGCGACACCTCGCAGATGATGATCGCCGGGCCGGCGCTGGTCGAGCAGGCGGGTCTCGGTTCGGTGTCGAAGGAAGAGCTCGGGCATGCCGATGTCCACACCTCGAACGGTGCGATCGACGACGCCGTCGATTCCGAGGCAGAGGCGTTCGAGCGGGCGGCCCACTTCCTGTCGTACCTGCCCACGAGCGTCGACGAGCTCCCACCGATCGAGGACTGGGGCGACGACCCGGGCCGACGCGACCCGCGACTGTCCGAACTCGTGCCGCGCAACCCGCGCCAGTCGTACGACATGCGCCTGCTCATGACGCTCGTGGTCGACGACGGCAGCTTCTTCGAGATCGGTCGGAATTGGGGCACCTCGGTGATCGGAGGGCTGGCCCGGCTCGACGGGATCCCGGTGGCGGTGTTCGGCGAGAACCCGATGATGTACGGCGGAGGATGGACGGCCGATTCCTGCCGCAAGCTCACCCGCCTGATCGACCTCGCGTCGATGTTCAAGCTGCCGATGATCCACTTCGAGGACTGTCCAGGATTCCTGATCGGCAAGCAGTCCGAGGAGGACGCCACCGTGCGCTACGGGACCGAGGTGCTGGTCGCGCTGCGCGAGGCGCAGATGCCGTACTGCACGGTCGTGGTTCGCAAGGCGTTCGGCATCGCAGGCGCCGCGAACCGGAAGCCGGGCAGCGAGTCGATGCGGATGGCGTGGCCGTCGGGCGACTGGGGATCGTTGCCCCTCGAGGGTGGCCTCGAGGTCGCGTACAAGGCCGAGCTCGCGGCCAGTGATGCTCCCGACGACCTCAAGGAGCAGATCACCGAACGGCTGAACCGGCTGCGGTCGCCACACCGGTCGGCCGAGTTCTACGAGATCGAGCAGATCATCGATCCGGTCGACACCCGACCGGTCCTGTGTGACTGGGTGCGACTCGCCCGACGGACGCTCAAGCCGTCGGCGCCGTCGTGGGGATACCGGCCGTGATCGCAGGGGGCGAAGCGACGTGCCGAAACTGACCGACGCCGAGGTCGACGGGTTCCTCGACGAACGGGGGCACCTGATCAGGGTCGGCACCGTCGACGACGACGGCTACCCGCGCGTGTTGCCGCTCTGGTTCGTCCGGGTCGAGCGACGGCTGCTGTTCACACCGCGATCCACGGCGGCGATCTGGCGCAACATCCAACGCGAGCCGAAGATCGGTCTGACGATCGACGAGAGCGAGCATCCGTACCGGAAGGTGACCGTGCAGGGCCTGTGCGAGGTCGTCCACCCGCCCGGCGCCGACGACGAGTGGCGCGACCTCTACCGTACGATCACGGGTCGCTACACCGCCGACTGGTTCGTCGACGAGTACGTCGACGGCACCGACGATCAACCGCGGGCACTGTGCGCCGTCGACCTCGACGCGCCGACGACCCGGCTGTCGACGTGGCGGATGCCGGTGACCGGCGAGGATCGACGCGGTGTGTGGGCGAAGCGATACTTCCTCCCGGGCACCAAGTGGGCCGGATCGTGACCATCGACGCGGCCGACCGGGAGTGGTTGCAGGGGTTGCCCAAACTCGAGCTCCACGTCCACCTGGAGGGCTCGATGTCGGTCGCCACGGTGCGCGAGCTCACCGAACGGCACGGCGTCGACCCGACGCCGGTCTGGCCCGGCGGCTTTCCCGAGGTCTTCTCGTTCGACGGATTTCCATCGTTCGCCGCGCAGTACTTCTACGGGCTCTCGCTGCTGCGAACGGCCGACGACCTCGCCGTCGTGACCGACGACCTCGCCGTCACGCTCGCTGCCCAGAACGTCAGGTATGCGGAGATCACCACGACGGCGTACACACACTTCCTCGAACGCGACGACCGCCCGGGGATGTCGTGGAGCGAGTACCGCGAGGGTCTCGACGAGGGACAGCGCCGCGCTCGCCGGCGGGGTGTCGAGCTCGGGTGGATCGTCGACATCCCGCGCGACCTCGAGATGCCCGACGAGACCGTGACCATCGACTACCTGGAGAGCAGCGAGACTCCGGCCGCGCTCGTGGCGATCGGGCTGGGAGGTTACGAGGTCGGGTTCCCGGCGGCGTCCCAGCCCGACTTCGACTTCGTGCGCCAGCTGGTGGAGGACGACCTCGTCCCCGACGACGTCACCATCCAGGTCCTCACCCAGTGCCGTGACGACCTGATCGCCCGCACCTTCGAGTCGCTCGAGGGCGCCCACCACGCCATCGTGCACTTCTACAACTCCACCTCGATCCTGCAGCGTCGAGTCGTGTTCGGGCTCGACAAGCCGGGCATCACCGACATCGCCGTGAACGCGGCGCGGATGTGCCGCAAGC
>CAXBAZ010000646.1:0-2958 GCA_963973395.1 uncultured Acidimicrobiaceae bacterium | reverse complement strand
ACCGCCGCTCGCGGGGTTCGCCGCCAAGCTGAGCCTGTTCGCAGCCGCCATCGAGGCCGGCTACAGCTGGCTCGCCGTCGTCGGTGCCGTCAACACCGTCGTGTCCATCGCCTACTACGCCCGCGTGATCGCCCCGATGTACTTCGACGACCTGCCCGGACCGGTGCCGGTCTTGAGTCGCACGGCCGGGCTGGCCGCCGTCGCCACCGGCACTGCCGTGGTGCTCGCCGGAATCGGCGCAGAGCCGTTCTTCCGAGCCTTCGACGGCATTCAGTTGCTGCCGCGTTGATCATTCAACGTTGACGTGCAGCCGGTGGGAACGTCGTCCACCAGCCAACCATCGTCGTGCAGATAGCTGGCGAGTCGGCGCCGGCGGGTTTCGCTATCGGCTCGCGCTGTTTCGCTCCCCGACCCGTCAACAGGGATCCCGGGGGCGATAGGTCAGCGAGCGGCACCGATTCGACATCGTCAATGGCGAGGAACCCGTCCATCGTGGCGAGGAACTCGTCCAGCGCCGCATCAACGGCACCCAGGGTGCTACGGCACCACCTCAGCTGCGCGGGCATCGTTCTGGTCTGCGTCGCTCGGCGACGTCGATGCGCCGCGTGCGGTGAGTGCCGGCAACGCGAGCGCTTCTCCACGGGCGACGACGACCCACGGTTTCCACGAAGGTCCGATCCCGACAAAGTGCAACGGCCGCCTCGTTCGCGCAACGATCAAGGCTGAGCTGAACTGGAGACGGAGCGAGGGGAGAACGAGAGGCATCACCGCCTCAGTCAGATTGGAGATGACCAAGTACCGGTGCGCCTGATTGATGACGGCCAACGATTCCCCTTGACACAAAGAGGCTTCGTTTCACCCGTGCTCATGTTCGCGGGCGAGCACGACCGATCGCTCGTCGAGGTCGAGAAGGTCGACCGAGGCGGACCAGACCTCGCTCGGCGGTACGCCGCAGTCCTCAGCCACGCCTGCCACCGCTCCGTCTCCGAGACCAATCGACACAGTGCGCTGATCAGTGGGATCCATCCGCGATGCAACTCGGTCCCTCGGCCTCCTGGCCCGTCGTGTTCGTCCCCCGTGGAGCGCCCACGATGAGGTTGCCGGTATCGATTATGACGTCGCCCGTCGGTGAGACGTCGAGCGGGAAGTGGTCCAAACCCCGCGGTGCGGGACCGCCCTTGAACTCGCCGACACGACTGTACCGCGAGCCGTGGCAAGGGCACTCGAACCACTGGCTGGACTGGCACTCGGGAACACGACAACCGAGGTGCGGGCACTTCTGGTACGACGCGATGAGACCGGCTGCGATGCCGGGCATCAGCGCCGTGTCGTACACCTCCGCGGCCGCCGCAGCCGCCGCGGAGGGGTATTCGGTGATCCATGCCTTCGCTTCCGACGAGTAGAAGAAGCCACCCCCAGCTCGGATCGTACTGATCACGTCATCGAGCCGGCCGACAGGAACTCGACCACCAAAGCCGCTGGTGACGTTCGGCCAGAGAAAGCCGACGAAGCTCGCTGCGCCGAACGCGCCGATGCCAGCGCCCATCAAGGAGACCGTCGCGCGATTGAGAAACTGGCGACGGGACGTACCGAGAGCCTCCGGGTCGGGTGCCGACCATGGAGCAAGTGCCCGTTCATCCGCGAACTTCACGTCCCTGCCACGAAGGGATGTGGTAACGGCGGCCTTGAGGGGGACCCGATGATTGGTCCAGTCGCTATGCGGCTTGGGGTTGGTTGATGGTCCAGGCGGCGGCGAACTCGGCGGGGCTGAGATCGCCATGGGCGGTGTGGGGCCGGTTCACGTTGTAGTCGATCCGCCAGTCTTCGATGATCACGCGGGCCTCCAGCAGACTGTCCCATTGGCGGCCGTTGAGCAGCTCGTCGCGGAGACGTCCGTTGAAGCTCTCGATCCAGGCGTTCTGCCACGGCGAGCCGGGATCGATGAACACGCTGTCGCAGTCGTTGAAGCGGCACCAGTCCGCGACGGCGTGGGCGACGAACTCGGGCCCGTGATCGAAGCGCACGAACGCCGGCGCTCGACCGCGTTCGGCGGCGAGTCGGTCGAGGACACGCACGGCGTGATCGGCGTCGATCGACCGGTCGACTTCGATCGCGAGGGCTTCGCGGGTGAACTCGTCGATGATGTTCAACAGCTTGAGGGTGCGGCCGTCGACGGTGACGTCGAACTGGAAGTCGAGCGCCCACAGGGCGTTGGGTCGAATCGGGCACATCGCGCCGACCGGTGCGCCGATCCCGCGCAGCGGCTGCTTGCGCTTCTTCGTCGGAACACGGAGGCCCTCGTCACGCCACAGACGCCGGATCCGCTTGTCGTTCACCTGCCAGCCCGCCTTGCGGGCGGCCTTAGCGGCACGCCGCCATCCCCACCGGGGACGCTCAGTCGAGAACGCCCGCAGGAACTCGCGGAGCCGGCGCTCGTCGTCGCTGATGGGTGGCGGGTCGAGACGTTGAGTGGATCGATGTTGGCCGACCACTCGGCAGGCTCGGCGTTCGGAGACCCCGAACCGGTCACGCAGCCTGCTCACTGCTGCGCGCTTGCGGTTCGGGGTCAGAAGTTTCCCTCCGCGATCTCCTTGAGCATCGCCTTGTCCAGCTCGGCCTCGGCCAGCAGCTTCTTCAACCGGGCGTTCTCACCTTCGAGTTCCTTGAGCCGCTTGGCGTCGTTGGCCTTCATCCCGCCGTACTGGGCGAGCCAGCGATGCCAGGTCGACTCCGCGATCTCCAAGTGCCGGCACACCTCATCGAGGTCCTTGCCAGCAGCGAGCTGGCGATGGCCCTCGTCGAGCTTGCGGATGATCTGCTCCGGCGTGTGCCGGCGACGCTTCTTGGTCATGTCGTTGCTCCTCGGTTCAGAGTCGCACAACGACTGGACCATCAGGCGGGTCTCGCCTCAGCCTCGACGTCGTTCGCCGTCTCGCGTGAGATGTTCCCTCGACGCTG
>CAXBAZ010000645.1:0-2959 GCA_963973395.1 uncultured Acidimicrobiaceae bacterium | reverse complement strand
TGGTGGCGATCGACCCGGCAGGGGCTGTGGCGATCCGGGCGAGCCGTTCGTCGTCGGCGAACACGACCTTTGCACCGGAGTCGTGGAGTGCGTAGACGATCTCGTCGGTGGCCCACCACGCGTTCAGCGGCACGGCGACCGCACCGATGCTCGTGATCGCCACGAACGAGGCGATCCACTCGGGGTAGTTCCGCATCGCGATCGCGACGCGGTCCCCGTGCTCGACGCCCAGATCCTCGACCAGCGCGTGGCCGATCCTGCCGGCCAGGCCCAGCACGTCGGGCATCGTCCAGCGGTCGTCCTCGTACACGACGAAGTCGTCGGTGCGACCGGCCGCCAGTGCGTAGAGGTGCCGCATGTTCGGCGGCGTGCCGGCGAACACCTTGGTGGGCACACCCGACACCTCGGTCTCCTGGATCTCGAACATGGTGCCGGGTGCGCACACGGCAGCGCACGCCTCCTGGAACGTCATCGCCATGCCAACGGTGTGTAGCAGTTCGTCGAGGCGCGGGACGTACCGGCGCGGGGCGTCCGCGCCGGTCGTCGGCCGTGAGGAGCGATCCGACGGCATCTCGGTCCGTGTCGCGAGACGTGATGGCGGTGGGGGATGGGTGCTCGTGGCAGGTCGGGTCGCGGCGCGCGAACCACCGAAGAACGGAGGGGTCGGATGACGGGGATATCGTGCCGACGATGAGCAGCACCGGTCGCCGCGCCAACATGCGCGAGGTGGCGGCACTCGCGGGCGTGTCACACCAGACGGTGTCGCGGGTGCTGAACGACCACGCCAGCATCCGCCCCGAGACGCGCGCGCGGGTGCTGCGGGCGATCGAACAGGTCGACTACCGACCGAACAGCGCCGCCCGTGCGTTGGCCACGAACAAGACGCAACGGATCGGCGTGCTGGTCGACAGTGCGGTCGAGTACGGCCCGAACAGCACCCTGCGTGCGATCGAGCTCGCCGCTCGATCGGAGGGGTACTCGGTGACGTCGGTGACCGTGGGCGAAGGCCGTGAACTCGGTCCGGACGTCGCACTCGAGCACTTGCTGTCGCAGGGCGTCGATGCGTTGTGCGCGATCGCGCCGCGGTCGTCGTCACTCGATGCGCTGCGGGTGCACAGTCCACACATCCCCACCCTGGTCGTGAAGTCGGCGGAGGATGACGAGTTCCTGACCGCGTCCGTCGACCAGCGGCTCGGAGCGTCGATGGCGGTCCGACACCTGATCGCACTCGGGCACCGGCGGATCGCACACGTCTCCGGTCCGTTCGACTGGCTCGACGCGCAGGCCCGCCACGCGGCGTGGGAGTCGGAGATCGCCGACGCAGGACTCGAGCCCCTCGAGGTGGTCGTCGGCGACTGGACCGCCGACTTCGCATACGACATCGCGGCCGACCCGCGCCGGATGCCGGAGTGCACCGCCGTGTTCGCGGCGAACGACCAGATGGCGCTCGGCCTCGTGCACGGCCTGACCGAGCGCGGTGTCTCGGTGCCGGACGAGGTGTCGATCGTCGGGTTCGACGATCTCCCCGAGTCGAAGCACTTCTTGCCACCGCTGACGACGGTTCGCCAGAATTTCGTCGCGCTCGGCGAACGCAGCATCGCGGTGTTGTTGGCGGCGCTGGAGGGCCGCCAACCCGAGCGCCGCTCGGTCATCCGGCCCCAGCTCATCGTGCGGGCGTCGACCGCTCCGCTCGTGCCGGCCCGCTGATTCGAACGACACCGAACGGCGAAGCAGCCGTCCGGCGGTGAACCGGGTGCCCGCTCGTCGTCGACCCCGAACAAGGCTCTTGCCAGATCTTCATGTTACCGTTAACATCTGTTCATGTGACCGGTAACAAACCGCCACATCCACACGCTCGGCCGAGGGGTATGGCCGGCACAATCGAGGGGGATCACTCATGTTCCATCGCCAACGCCTGACGCGTTCGGTCGCCATCGTCGCGGCCGCCGCACTCACGCTCGGACTCGCCGCCTGCGGTGACGACGACGAACCGGCCGCCGACGAGCCGGCAACCGCCGACGAGCCCGCAACCGCCGACGAGCCGACCGCCGAGCCCGCGAGCGGCGATCCGATCACGGTCGGGTTCGTCGCCGTCGGTCCGGAAGGTGCCTGGCGTGCGGCCAACGAGGCCAACATCCAGTCGACCTTCAGTGCCGAGAACGGCTTCGATCTGAAGTACGCCCCGGCGGCCAACCTCGACCAGAAGTCGCAGATCGACGCCTTCACGTCGTTCGTCGACGAGGGCGTCGACGTCATCTTGCTCTCCGCGACCGAGGGTGCCGGCTGGGAAGACTCGCTCTCGCGAGCCCAGGAGGCCGAGATCCCGGTCATCCTCATCGACCGTGGCATCGAGCCCGACGACACGAGCCTCTACGTGACCCGCATCGCTCCCGACAACGTCGTGGTGGCGCAGAGCGTCGCCGAGTGGGCGGTCAGCGAGTTCCCCGACGGCGCGAAGTACTTCACGCTCGAGGGTCCGGCCGGTGTCGGTGTGGTCAACGAGCGCAACGACGGCTTCGATTCGGTGATGGACGAGCACCCCGAGTTCGAAAAGGTCGGTGCGCAGACCGCCAACTGGTCGGCCGAGGAAGGCAAGAGCGTCTTCGAGACGGTGCTGAAGGCCAACGACAACGACATCGACTTCGTGTTCGCCCAGAACGACGAGATGGGCCTCGGCGCCGCACTCGCCGTCGAGGAAGCGGGCCTGGTTCCCGGTGAAGACGTCAAGATCGCCACGATCGACGGCACCATCGGTGCCATCGAAGCCCTCGCCGCCGGCCAACTCAGCTTCGTCGCCGAGTACAACCCGCTGTTCGGTGAGACCGCGGTCGACGCGGTCATGAGCGCACTCGACGGTGAGAGCGTCGACTCCTACATCATCGTGCCCAGCGGCACGTTCGACTCGCCCGAGGCGGCCCAGGAAGCCCTCCCGACCCGCGAGTTCTGACTCATCCGATCC
>CAXBAZ010000644.1:0-2961 GCA_963973395.1 uncultured Acidimicrobiaceae bacterium | reverse complement strand
TCGAGCAGGCTCATGCCGCCCGATCCGACGGTCGGCAGCACCGCGACCACGAGCACGATGACGCCCATACCGCCCATCCACTGGGTGATCGCACGCCAGAACAGGATGCCGGCACCCGAGCCCTCGATCGGACGCAGGACCGTCGCGCCGGTCGTGGTGAACCCGGAGATCGATTCGAACATGGCGTCGTCGAACGCCTCGATCGTGCCCGTCAGCACGTACGGGATCGCGCCGACCACGGTGAGGGTGACCCAGGCCAGCGTCACCGTCACGAAGACGTCGAGGATCCGGATCTGCTTCGGCAACGCGGTGCTCCGCCAGAGCACCAGACCGACCAGTGCCACGACGGAACCGATCGCGAGCAGCGTCCACACGTGGGTCCCACCGCTGATCCAACCGATCAGACCCGAGGCCACGATCGCGACACCCGTCACCCAGAGGATCAGGCCGAGCACGTGCCCCAGCATCGACTCGACGTTGCGCGTCCACCGTTCACCGAGCCTCTCGCCGAGCGCGGCGCGGACCGGTCTCACGGGGTGAACATCCGGCGGATCTCGTCGAGCGCCGACGGCCGGGCGAACAGCACCACGCTCTCCCCGGCGCTGAGTTCGGTGTCGCCGCGCACGATCTCGCTCCGTCCGTCGCCGTGCACGACCGCGCCCAGCAGCACCGAACGCGGCAGGTGCAGGTCGCGCACCGTGGCGCCGTCGGCCGGACTGCCCGGCGAGATCACGAACTCGTCGACCTCGACGTCGCTCTCGAGGAAGGTGGCGACCGACGACGCCCCGCCGCGCAGCTGTCGCAACACGGCGTTCGCCGAGGCGGTTCGCGGGCTGAGCGCTGCGTCGATGCCGAACTGGCGGACGAGCGGCAGCAACGCCAGCCGGTGGAGAACGGCGACCGTGAAGGCGTCGCCCTCCGCGGCGGCGAACGCACATGCGAGCGCCGTCGCCCGATCCATGTCGCGCTCGACGAGCGTCACCTCGGCGCTGTGCACCAGGTGTTCGGCGACGCGCGCTCCGACCGACCCGCCGCCCAGCACCATGACGCGCCGGACCCGGCGGCCGACCGCGTCGAGTGCTTCGAGCACCGCCTGCTGCTGCGCCACGTTCGCCAGCACCCGGACGTGATCGCCGGCCCGGACCTCGAGGTCGCCGCGCGGGATGATCGTCTCGCCGTCGCGCGTGACCGCTCCGAACAGGAACCGCCAGTGGTCGACCGACGAGATGTCGGCGAGGGTCTGGGCGACCAAGGGCGACTCGGGGCCGACGACGACGCCGAGCACGACGAGGTTCCCGTTCGCCATCGGGTACACCTCGTCGGCGCCGGACACGCTGACGAGCCGGAGGATCTCCTCGGCGGTGTCGGCATCCGGGTCGATGATCAGATCGGCCTGGATCAGCTCGCGCAGCTCCGCGCCGTCGGGCCCGCGCAGCTCGTCGGTCTGCAGCCTGACCACCGTCTGCTTCGCGCCCATCTGCTTCGACAGCGCGGCCGCGATCAGGTTGACCTCGTCGTCCTGGGTGACACCGGCGACGAGGTCGGCCCGATCGACGCGGGCGGCGCGCAGCACCGACGGATGGGTACCGCTCCCGACCACGGTCTGGACGTCGAGCTCGTCACCGAGGGCTCGGGCGATCACCTCGTTCTGTTCGATCACCACGACGTCGTGGTTCTCCGCACCGAGACGCTCGGCCAGGTACCACCCGACTTCTCCGGCTCCGACGATCACGACATGCACAGTCGCCCAGCTTGCCCGATCCGGCGGGCTCGCACACTGTTTCGGACGCACAGGGGCGACGTCGGCATCGCCGCTCCGAACCCGGCGGAGACGGCACAGGGGCGACGTCGGCATCGCCGCTCCGAACCGACGGGCACGGACGGGGGGGAGCCGAAGTGCTTCGACGGCGTCGTCGTCGCCCAGTTGGTCGCAGGCGTTGACCGCCCTTCCGACGAACTCGCGGGCCGCCACGATCGCACTCTCGATGCCGGTGCCCGATCTCACGATCGCGAGCGCCTGGTCGCGTTGTGTTCCGTTCAGCGGCTGGCCGAGCAGCTGCGCGAGTTCGTCGGCCGCCGCCCCACCGGCCGCGATCGTTCGGAGCACGGGCAGCGTGTACACGCCCTCTTCCAGGTCGTGACCGGCCGGCTTGCCCAACTGCTGCGCCGTCGCCGTGAGGTCGAGCACGTCGTCGACGATCTGGAACACCATGCCGTACGCGTTGCCGTACTCGGTCAGCGCGTCGATGGTCGCCCGGTCGTGTCCGGCGACGATCCCGCCGATGCGGGCGGCGGTGCCGTAGAGCGAGGCGGTCTTGCCGTGGATCGACGCGAGATAGCTCGCCTCGGGGCGGTCGATGTCGTACGTGTGTCGCAGCTCTTCGATCTGCCCCTCGCACAGCCACCCGATCGTCCGGGCCAACAGCCCGGCCACCTCGGTGCCGAGCGACGCCGCGATCTCGGACGCACGCGACAGCAGGAAGTCGCCTGCGAGGATCGCCTGCAGGTTGCCCCATCGGGCGTTGACGGTGTCGACGCCACGGCGCGTCTCGGCCTCGTCCATGACGTCGTCGTGGTAGAGCGATCCGAGGTGCACCAGTTCGCACGCCACCCCGCCCTGGATGATGTCGTCGGTGACGAGCGGTCCGGCGAGCCGTCCGGCCACGACCGACAGCAGCGGCCGGAGTCGTTTGCCGCCGGCGACGATGAGGTGCGAGGCGATCTCGGTGAGGTAGTCGTCGGATGTGACCACGGCCGCGCGCATCGCCGCTTCGATCCGCTCACGATCGTCGTCCATGCCGGGCAGGGACAACAACGGAGACGTCACCGGGGCGTCGGGCACCTCTGCAGGCTAGGCGCTGGCCAGAGCTGCGCGAAACCCCATCGACATTCATCCCGGTCCGTCCGCGTGCCGATGGGGTGGAGGTTCGAAGACGCCAGAGCAGCCTGCCGACGGCCCGA